>JAYVJU010000085.1:0-2564 GCA_043769035.1 Ferruginibacter sp. | reverse complement strand
GCGGTGTGGTGCCCGAAGAATACCGTGTAGAATACCTGATAGATAAAACAAAAACATTTGGCAAAGGCATACAGGGTATTACCATTGAGTGTGCCCAATGCCACGATCATAAATATGATCCCTTTAAACAAACTGATTATTATTCTTTGCTGGCTTTTTTTAACAATACAAAAGAACAGGGTTACGAAGGTGATGTAAGTGTTTCCAAACCGGCAAAATATCCAATCCTTAAAATCAGCGACGAAGAAATAAAAAATATTTTATCCTTTATTAATAAAAAAGATACGGGTATGATGACGGTATCTGTAATGGCAGAAGATACCATGCGTAAAACCTATTTGCTAAACCGGGGTGTGTATGATAAACCGGCAGGGGAGGCGTTGCCGCCGGCAGCTATACCAGCTGTAATGCAATTTGATGATGCTAAATATGAACGTAACAGAATTGGCCTTGCCAAATGGACAACAGATAGAAATAATCCATTAACTGCAAGGGTCTTTATAAATCAAATATGGCAGGAGTTTTTTGGCAGAGGTATTGTAAAAACTTCCGGCGACTTTGGTATGCAGGGAGAATTGCCCACACATCCTGAACTATTGGATTGGTTAGCCGTAGATTTTATGGAGCATGGATGGGATATAAAACGTTTAGTAAAACAAATTGTAAGCTCTGCTACTTACCGGCAGTCGGTTAAAACAACTAATGAAAAACAAAAGAAAGACCCCGATAATATTTATTTATCAAGAGGGCCAAGAAACCGGTTATCAGCAGAATTTGTACGTGATGTTGTTTTAAGCAGCAGTGGATTATTGGTAAAAACAATTGGTGGGCCAAGTGTAAAACCTTATCAGCCCAAAGGTTTATGGGAAGGTGCAACATCGGGCAGGGGAGTGCTGGCAACATACAGGCAGGATAAGGGTGAAGACCTGTACCGCAGAGGGATGTACACTTTTATTAAGTTAACCATTCCACCTCCGGGCATGGCATTGTTTGATGCCAGCAACCGGGATCAGTGTGAAGTAAAACGTTCTAAAACAAATACGCCATTGCAGGCATTAATAATGATGAACGACCCAACAGTGTTAGAAGCATCAAGGGTATTGGCACAGCAGTTAATGGCAGAGCAGTCAACCACAGAAGAAAAAATACAAAAAGCATTCCGCTTAATTATTTGCCGCAAAACAAATAAAAAAGAAAAAGAAATTCTTACAGCATATTTCAATGATCAACTACTGCTGTTTCAGCAAAAAAAATTAAATGCAAATGCAACGGTAAAAGTGGGAGAGTACCCGGCAAAAGCAGTTGCAGACATAAACAGCTTTGCTGCATTAATGAAAACCATCAACACTATTTATAACATGGAAGAAGCCATTACAAAAAGTTAACCATGAAATGAGCCATAAGAAAAGTTGATGCCAGCCGAAATGTTCACAGGCGAATAACATGTGACCAAAAACAATAAATACGAACACATGAATAAAGAAATTTTAGAACACAGCTTAAATTTAAACCGCCGTAAATTTTTATCAAAACTCAGTTTAGGTATTGGCAGTGTGGCATTGGGTTCTTTATTAATACCCGATTTATTCAGTGGAAAAACTGATGAAGAAGCATTGATGGCAGGCTTGCCGCATTTTGCTCCCAAAGCAAAGCGGATTATTTATTTATTTCAAAACGGAGCACCATCGCAATTAGATTTATTTGATTACAAACCAAAGTTGCAGGAAATGTTCGGGCAGGATCTTCCTGCATCTATAAGAATGGGCCAGCGGCTGACGGGTATGACTGCTGAACAAAAAAACTTCCCGCTGGCAGGTACTGTTTTTAATTTTAAACAATATGGTAAACACGGTGCATGGTTTAGTGAGTTGCTGCCGCATATCGCTTCCATATCAGATGATTTGTGTGTTGTAAAATCAATCTTTACCGAAGCTATCAATCATGATCCTGCACTAACTTTTTTTCAAACAGGGGCACAAGTGGGTAACCGCCCAAGTATGGGCTCCTGGTTAAGTTATGGTTTGGGCAGTGAGAATAAAAATTTGCCGGCGTTTTGTGTGTTGCTCTCTAAAGGAAAAGGTAACGGGCAGGGCGTATATTCAAAATTATGGACCAATGGTTTTTTAGATTCCATTCACCAGGGTGTGCAGTTTAGCAGTGGCGATAATCCGGTGCTGTACCTTAACAATCCGGAAAGTATTAGTAAAGACGACAGGCGAAAAATGCTTGATAAAGTAAACGAGTTGAATGAACAATCGTATAAAGAATTTGGCGACCCCGAAATAAATACAAAAATACAACAGTACGAAATGGCTTTTCGTATGCAAACAGCCGTGCCGGAAATTACCGACATGAGCAAAGAACCGGAAAGTATTATAAAATTGTATGGCCCTGAATGTTTGGTTCCGGGTACTTATGCCGCCAATTGTTTGCTTGCAAGAAAACTTTCGGAAAATGGCGTTCGCTTTGTACAACTATATCACCAGGGATGGGATGGCCATAATAATTTGCCCGGCGAAATTAAGGGGCAATGCCAGGATGTGGATCAGGCAAGTGCAGCATTA
>JAYVJU010000084.1:0-11461 GCA_043769035.1 Ferruginibacter sp. | reverse complement strand
AATGCTTCTTTAATGGCAATAACGCCAAGCCCGCTGTCTTTTAATTTACCCAGTTCTGCAATTGTCCAGCTTAAAGCATAAAAATAATTTTTATCCAGTAAAAGAAAATTTTTGCTGTCTCCTGCATCGGGCAATATATTATAAGGAGAGGTTATTATTGCTTTGGTAAGATATTTTTTAAGGGGTGCAGCAATTTTTTTTGGTTGGCTTAATTGTATACTGCCACGTAATGCCTGCGGATAAATACTCAGCCATCTCAGTTTTCTTCTCAGTTCATGCACATCGGCTTCTACATTATCAAAATGAAATTTGGTGTTTGCAGTAAACTCCACAATTCCATAAATGGCTTCACCATAAAAATCATTGACGGCTTTTATTTCATCTTCTTCCTTTAACCAGTCGGCTTCCTGTAATTTTTTTTGAATCTTTTTAATACGGCTGTTTTCACTGCCCAGCCATTCTTTTTCTGTCAGTATTTCATTAAGGCTTTGTATTTTTTCCCTGCTTTGCGCCTGCAGGTAGTTTATTACAGCGGCAGGTATGTTTTTATTTTGTTTAAACTGTTTAGAAAAACTATCGTAATAATCAATTGCTCCTAAGGTGTCTTCTAAAAGTTTAAAATGCTCTTTTAGTTTGGCAAACTTTTTTTTGTTGTGAATACCGCTGTACATTTTTGCAAGCGCCTCCAGCATAAACAACGGCGTACGTACATTATTCTGGTATAACCACAATGCCGGATTTTTTTGTTTAGCCGATTTGGTTAACAAAGTTTGTAATTGTGTAAGAAAAAAATCAAATCTTACTGAGCCATTTTTCATTTTTGTAGTTTTTAATAATTCGCTTCTATAAATTTCCCCTTCAGGGGGTTAGGGGGCTACGGGGCTTCAAAAAAAGCTACCGCACCGCCAACCCATTCCTTGTCTTTATTATACCTGGTGCCAATCATTTTTCCTTTGCTTAATCTTGAAAGATTGTGTACTGCTTTTGGCCTTGCCCAGCCATCTTTCCAAAAATAAAATAAACGTATCTCAGCCTTGGCAGGCACATCAGGCGTTTCAATTACATCGGCGTATTTTACTTTGCGTTGGAGTATCCAGTTTTCAGGATCTTTTACATCATCAATATCTTTTTGTGTAACATCAATTACAACGCCCATGCCTGCAAAAGAAAATAAAGGTTTAAGCACATAATTTTCCAGGTCGGCAGGTACCTGTTTCAACTCATTTAAAAAATAAGTTTTAGGTACGTAAATATTATTAATAAAAGGCAAGGTGAATTTACTGATGCGGTAAAACCAGTTTGGGTGCGGTACCCATTCCACATCAAAATCTTTTGTCAGATCAATTATTTCGCCCAGACCTTCCTGCTTTTGCAGGTCATCAAAAATTAAACGGTTATAAATTCTTTTGATCTCAGTTTTTACACCATTGTTATCATAAAATAATTTATTACCGTCGGCTATTAATTTAGTTAGACAAACAGTTTTTATGCCCAGCACTTCTTCGGTACAATAAAAATCAATCCTTGTTTTTTGCTGTTCAGGAAAGATTTCCAGCAGGATCACATTTTCAGGGTTTAAATCCCCAACAATGATCTCTTTAAATAATTGCAGGTATGTTTCTTTATTATACCCGTTTAAATAAGCCGAATAATTGCCGGGTACGTTTGCATATTTGGCTGTTAA
Organism: Ferruginibacter sp.; assembly: GCA_043769035.1. Taxonomy (GTDB): domain Bacteria; phylum Bacteroidota; class Bacteroidia; order Chitinophagales; family Chitinophagaceae; genus Ferruginibacter. Next base: position 9,777 of record JAYVJU010000084.1, on the reverse strand, counting down.
CTCACTGTGAAAAGCCTGGAAGGCAAAAAGGGTAGGGAAGCCCTGCATTTCTATCAGCTGCGGTTCAAGTTCACCGGCTTCGCTCTGGCAAATGCCAAAATCAAAAGCAATAAACTGCGATTGTTTTTTTTGATTGGGTATTTTAATATCTTTTGGTATGCCTCTTTCTGTTAAAGCCATAAATTTTTCATCCACAATTACATCAATAATATCTTCGCAGGCAGCCAGCATTTTATTTGTAAACTCTTTAGGTATAAAAATGGGCGTTTCTGCATTTCTAAAATCCAAAGCACCGGGATGTAATGCATCAATCTCTTTAACATAAGCCTCGTATTTTTCTTTGGTGAAATTGCTGTTGAATTGTTGCCGTAATTCTTTTACCATTATTAAATAAGTTTGAAGATGAGTAGCTACTCTAAAAATAAAGAATAATATTCAATCGGCAGGCGCTCAATTTTAAGTAGCAGTGGCAGTTAAATTTCTACAGGCTGCATACTTTCCACAGCCAGGTGTAAAAAGTTAGGTAGTATGTGGGAGTAGGTCCACATTATTTTATCCGGGTCATTTAAATGCTCAATCATCGATTGCCATTTTTCCATACCATAGTTTTCAACCACGGTTTTTTTCTTGTCTTCGGTTTGTAAGTGCATGCTCATACCAATGGCATCGGCTTCCGGGTGAAACTGTGTGCCAATCATATGGTCATTAAATCTTACCGCCATTATAGCTCTTTCTAATGGGATATGGGGGCGTTCTTTTTCAATGGCTAAAATAGTGCCTCCCATCTGGTGCAATTTGTTATGATTGGGTTCAATTACCTGAAAGTCGCGGCTGTCAACAGCATAAAAAGGGTTGCGTAATCCATTTAATACAGATTCATCTTCGGCAACTGGTAAAGAGTGAACAGGGAATACGCCAAAGGCAGTGCTTCTTCTTTTGCAAACGGTGGCAATTTTAAAATGGCGGCATGCCAGTTGATAGGAGTGGCAGATAAAAAATACTTTTTTCTTTTTAACATTGGCATCACTGCTGTTCCAATCCATTACTTTACCCAGCCAGTTAAAATATACTTTTTCCCATTCGCTGCCTTCGCTTTCCAACGGGCTTCCGGGACCGCCGCTGGAAATATAAATATCATAATTTAAATCGGGTATTTGTTTTTCCAGCCTGACTTCAAATTCATCCCATTCCAGGTCCAGGTTATTGGCATCGCCAAACTGGTTTAAAATTTCACGGATACAACGCATGCCTTGGTTAGGCTTGCCCTCATTCATATCTAAAATTGCTATTCTTACAGCCTTCTTTTCCGTAAAATTCATTACGCAAACATAACAATTTTTTAAAAAACAGGGCTGTTAACAGGGCAATCAATTTATTACCATGTGTGGATAGTATATTTATGAATAAACCCTTTTGGCGAAATTAATTTAATCAGTTCGTTAGGGACGGCAGGTTGGTAGAAAACAGTAATAACACAAATAAATGCTGTAGGCATGATAGAAAAGAGTATCAAATCTGTCGTGCCTATGGCACTTTTACAATCTTTTTTATTTTTTCTACCAACCTTTAGCCTCTACGAGGCATTAAAAATTAATTCCGCAACACAGTTAAACAAACTTAAAATATAAAAAATGCAGATGTTACACACTTAATAGTGCCATCTTACAAAAGCTTCCATAGCCGCATATTGCGTTAAGCCCAATTGGGCATACAGTTTTGCAGTATTACTATTGCGTTCTTCGGCACGTTGCCAAAATTCCCTGCTATCGCTGCCCTGAAAAGGCACACTGTCTTTTTGTGACTGATGAATAAAAATACCATTTCGTTTTTTTACCACCTGGTCGGGGCTCATAGGTATTGCCATTTCAATTTCGGTAATATCCCATTCCTGCCAGGCGCCTTTGTATAACCACAACCAACAATCTTTTACCCATGCAGCACCGCTTGCTTTAATTTGTTTTAAAGCTTCAATCACCACATCAAAACAAACTTTATGTGTGCCATGCGGATCGGCAAAATCGCCGGCGCAATAAATCTGGTGCGGTTGTATTTTATTCAGCAGGTCAACAGTAATTTTTACATCAGCTTCACTCATCGGATTTTTTTCAATAGTACCCGTTTCGTAAAAAGGCAAATTCTGAAAATGAATCTGATCATCTGTTAAGCCTACATATTTACAGGTAGCTTTGGCTTCGCATCTTCTTATTAAACCTTTAATGGCTCTTATTTCTTCTGTATCTTTTTCGCTGCTTTTTTTTGTTTTTAAAAATGCAGTTGCTTTATCTAAAATATTTTTGCTTTTGGTTTCATCAATATCAAACATGTTTTCAAAGCCAACAGCAAAATCAATAAACCGGGTAACAAATTCGTCGGTTACAGCAATATTACCACTGCTTTGATAGGCCACATGCACTTCATGCCCCTGGTCGTGCAGGCGCATAAAAGTACCGCCCATGCTTATGATATCATCATCGGGATGTGGAGAGAAGAGCACCACTTTTTTTGGAAACGGTTCACTTCTTTCGGGATGTTTATGATTGGATGAATTTAGTTTACCACCCGGCCACCCGGTAATAGAATCCCGGAGCATATAATATACATCAAGATTTATTTCGTAGGCATTTCCTTTTTCGGTTAGCAGGTCGTTTAAACCATTATCGTTATAATCTTCGTTAGTTAAACTTAAAACAGGCTTTTTAATTTTTAATGCCAGGTTGGTTACTGCACGGCGTACCATTGTAGGTGTCCACTCACACTCACCGGTAAGCCATGGACTTTTAAAACGTGTTAATTCGCTTGCTGCAGTTTCATCAACAATAAAAGTACAGTCATCATGATTTTGTAAAAGTGAAGCCGGTATATCTTCTGTATCATCCAGCTCTGTTGCTTTTTGTATTACCGGGGCTTTTGTTTGCCCCCAGGCCATTAAAATTATTTTTTTAGATTTTAATATGGTGCTGATGCCCATAGTTATGGCCATACGGGGTACTTCGCTCATGTTACCAAATTCGTAGGCATTGGCAAGCCGTGTACTGTTATCTAAAGTTATTAATCTTGTTTTACTGTAAATACCGCTACCGGGTTCGTTAAAACCAATATGCCCGTTATTACCTATGCCTAATATTTGCAAATCAAGTCCCCCGGCTGCTTCAATTTGTTTTTCATAATCGAGGCAATGTTCTTTTACTTTATCTTTTGCAATCATGCCGTCGGGTAAATGGTAATTGGCAGGATTGATATCGGTATGTTCAAATAAATTTTTCCGCATAAAATAATGATAGCTTTGTAAAGCATCTTTATCCATGGGATAGTATTGATCGAGATTGAAAGTGATTACATTTTTAAAACTCAGGCCTTCTTCTTTATGCATACGCACCAAATGTGCATATAAAGTTTTTGGAGTAGAGCCGGTAGCAAGGCCGATTACTGTTTTCTTCCCTTCCTTTTCTTTTAGTTTGATTAAGTCAGCAATTTGTTGTGCAACAAATGCGGAGCCATCATAGGAACTGGGAAATATTTTTACTGCAATTTTTTCTAAGGAGTCAATCATATAATATATAAGAGTGTTTAGATAAAACAGGTATAAAAAGACTTGAAACTTTAAAAACGAAGATAAGCGTTAACGCAGAAAACGAAACTATATTTATTAATTTTATTTTAATTAAGAGCTTTCTTTTTTAAATTAATTATATATTTGTTGTTGTTTAATTTTATAAGTGATGTCAAATAAATCCCAAACTCTTATTCAGGAGTTTAATATAACCGGTCTTTCCAGCATAGGTATAAAAGATGTAACGAGAAAAAAAAGGATCATTGCTCAAATGAGTAATAATGATGACATTACCATTAATGAAGTATCAGAATCATTAAATATAAGTATACCCAAGGCTTCAGAACTTATTGGTAGTCTTTTAAAGGAAGGCTTTATAAAAGAAACCGGAAAACGTTCTGTAGGTAAAGGACGGAATGCTTCTTTTTATTCATTAAGAAGTGAAGGGTGTTATTTTTTAGGTGTAGAAATAAAAAAGTATAAGATTAATATTGGAATAATGGGTTTTGATAAGGTTATAATTAAGTCAAAACTTGATATTCCTTTTTTGTACCAGGAATCCGGCGAATCTTTAAAAGAAATAATAGCCATAATTAATGAATTTTTGAATGAACTGAAAATAGAAAAAAATAAAATAGCAGGCGTAGGTATCAGCGTGGCAGGAAGAATAAATGTGAGGACCGGTGAAATACTAACCATTTATCACTTTAGTGATGCGCCAATAAAATCAATTTTGGAAAAAGAGCTTGGGTTACCCGTGTTTATAGATAATGACAGCCGGACAATTGCCTATGGCGAGTTTCATTTCGGGAACCGTAAAAAAGAGAACGAAGTGCTGGTGGTGAACATGGATTATGGTATGGCCATTGGAATTTTTGTTGGAGGTAAACCGGTTTATGGCGCAAGCGGCTATGCAGGAGAGTTGAGCCACATTCCGCTTTTTGATAATGAATTAATTTGTTACTGCGGTAAAAAAGGTTGTTTGGAAACTGAAGCATCAGGTTTTGCACTTATCCGAAAAATTACAGCATTAATTGAAAAAGGATCAAACAGTATTTTACAAAAAGTTTTGGAAAAAAAAGGATTTATTGAAATTGAAGATATTATACATGCTGTTGATAAAGGTGATAATTTAACACTTCAGGTTTTAAGTGAAGTGGCCGAAAAACTGGGCAGGGGTTTGGCAATTACCATAAATATTTTTAATCCTGAGCTGATAATTATCGGGGGCAGCCTAAGCGGCCTGGGCGAACCCCTGTTGCTGCCGTTAAAAACTGCAATTATTGAATATTCGTTAAACCTGGTTAATAAAGATACCAGTATTGTTACATCTGCATTACAATACAAGGCAGGCCTTTTGGGCTGCTGCCTTTTGGTACGGGATAAAATTTTAGGCCTTGTAGTTTATCATTAACCACGCCTATCATTATTAAAATTATTTAATAATGATGTTTATATAAAAAAATATTTTTCCTTTTTTTTCTTTTTTTTAATTTTTTATACTAATTTGGATTATTATTTACCAAACTAAACATGATTGCTTATGTCTAAAGTCTTAAAATGCATGTTATTCCTGCTTATAGGGTACACTGCAAATGCACAAACCAGACAGCTTAACGGCTCTGTAAACGATGCATCTAAAACAGGTGTAATATCTGCTACAGTAAAAGTTAAGGGAAGTACAACTTCCACCACAACCAATGCCGATGGCAAGTTTTCGTTAAATGTGCCGGCAGGTAAAATCACACTGCAAATTTCATCTGTAGGATTTACGCCTGTTGAATTTAACGTTGGCGCCAACGATAACAATGTTTCCATTACACTTAGTAACTCCACTAAAGATTTAAACGAAGTTGTAGTTACCGCACTTGGTATTACCAAGCAAGCCAGAAAATTAGGCTATGCTGTAACCACAGTAAATGGCGAATTATTAAACCAGGCAAGAGAAACAAACGTTGCTAATTCACTTAGCGGCAGGGTAGCTGGTTTAAAAGTAGCAGGCACCAATGGCGGGCCTGGTGGAACAGTAAAATTGCTGCTTAGGGGTTTACCAAGTATGAATGGAGCCGGTTCTCCGCTTTTTGTAATTAATGGTGTACCGATGGACAATACTCAGAGAGGATCGGCAGGAGAGTGGGGCGGTGCTGATAATGGCGATGGTATAGGAAACATTAATCCTGATGATGTTGAAACCATGACGGTGCTTAAAGGCCAGTCTGCTTCTGCATTGTACGGTTCAAGGGCTTCAAATGGCGTAATTCTTATAACAACAAAAACCGGCAAAAAAGGTAGTTTTTCTGTTGACTATAATATGAACTACATGGTAGAGAAAGCTATGGACAATACAGATTACCAGTATGTTTACGGACAGGGCGTTGGTGGTGCAAAACCAACTACAGCCGCCGCCGCACAACAATCGGGCAGAATGAGTTGGGGTGCAAAATTAGACGGAACCCAGGTAATACAATTTGATGGAAATTCTTACGCTTACTCTGCAGTTAAAGATAATATTAAAAATTTTTACCGCTCAGGCCCATCCTTAACAAATACAATTGCATTATCAAAAGGTGGTGAGAGTGGAGCTTTCCGGTTATCTTTTTCTAACCTGGATAATAATTCAATCATCAGAAACAGTGGTTTAAAAAGAAACACCATCAACCTGAATATTGACCAGAGTATTACAAGCAAGTTATCTGTAAAGCTTGTGGCAAATTATATTGATGAGCAATATAAAAACAGGCCAAATTTGAGCGATGGCCCTTTAAACGCAAATAATGGCCTTTTTCTTGCCAATAATATTAATCAAAAATTATTAGCTCCCGGTTTTGACGCTGCAACAGGCAACGAAGTACAGTTTAGCGATGATGAGTATGTATCAAATCCATGGTTTGTGGTAAACCAGTTTGTTAATAATATAGGCCGTAAGCGTTTAATAACATCTGGTACTATAAAATACAATTTTACAAATTGGTTATATGCTCAGGGGCGTGTGGGGTACGATATTGCCAACGACCGTTCATTTAAAGTAACACCAACCGGTACAGCTTATTCACAGGGCAGAAGAGGTGGCCTGGATGATTTGGCTACTACCGAACGTTTTGAAATTAACGTAGATGGGTTGATAGGCGCTGCACACAAAATAACAGACGATCTTAGTTTTGATGCAGCTATAGGTGCCAACCTTCGCAAAAATCAGGAAGAAAGAATTAAAATTGGCGGTGGCCCTTTCATTCTTCCTTACCTGTATAGCTTTAACAATGTTCAAAACTTTAACAGGGATTATGGCTTCTATAAAACAGAAGTGCAATCAGCTTATTATACACTCGATCTTGCTTATAAAAATTATCTTACCGTTGGTACTACCGGCAGGTATGATGCATATTCTACATTGCCGGAAGGTAATAATTCAATATTTACACCGTCAGTGTCAGCCAGTTTAATCTTCTCCGAATTAGTAAAAATCAATAAATTAAACTTTGGTAAACTAAGGGTTTCTTATGCAAAAACAAGCAATGAACTTACACAGGCTTATCAAACCGCTGTGTATTATTCATTAAATAATCCTTACAACGGCGTTCCTGTTGGAAGTTTTAATACATCGTTGCCAAGTGGTTTATTAAAACCGTTTACTACTACTGAAATAGAAGTAGGTACCGATTTAAGGTTCTTTAACAGCAGGCTTAATTTTGATATTGCTTACTTTAAGAAAAAAACCAATGATGAGATCATGGGAGCATCTTATAGCATAGCTACCGGTTATACAAGTGGTTATATACCTAATGGTTCTACAGAAAATAAAGGGATTGAATTACAGATCAGCGGTACGCCTGTAAGGCAAAAGAATTTTAGCTGGACAGCAACATTAAACTTAACATCTGTAAAAAATAAAATACTGGAAACAGATGCAGCAGGCAACAATGTAAACCTTGGCAGTAACAGGGCTACACTTGGTAATGCTATTACAGCTTTTGTAAAAGGTTATGCAGGCCCTCAAATACTGGCTTACGATTATAAACGCAATGCAAAAGGGGAAATGGTGGTTGATGCCAGCGGTTACCCTCAAAGAGGTGAGTTATTAAAAATGGGTAGTGTTTTACCAACTTTATATGGTGGTTTAAACAATGAATTGAATTACAAAAACCTCAACTTCTCATTTTTAATAGATTATAATTATGGTAACAAAATTCTTTCTGCAACCAGTTACTACTCTATTTTCCGTGGTTTAAACCAGCTTACTTTAGCTGGCAGGGAAGGTGGAATTAAAACAGGAGTTACAGAAGCTGGTGCTACTAACACTGTATCTGCCGATGCACAGGGGTACTACCGTTCGCTTGCACAACAGATTACATCTACCCATGTGCTGGATGGCGACTTTATTAAGCTGCGCCAGGTAAGCCTTGGATATACAGTGCCGGAAAGTGTAGTAAATAAATTGAAAATTTTTAGCGGGGTGCAAATTTCATTTGTAGCAAGAAACCTTGCTATATTAATGAAAAAATCAGACAACATTGATCCTGAATCTACCTTTAGCTCAAACGTAAGGTATTATGGTATTGAAGGTACAAGCTTGCCATCAACCCGTTCCTATGGTATCAATGTTAATCTGAAATTCAAAAAATAATTCAAAAAATTATTTTAACCTAAAAAAAACTTGAAATGAAAAAAACATTATTATATACAGGTATTGCAGCGGCTATGCTTCTTACCTCATGCACAAAAGATTTTAAGGAAATAAATACCGACCCTACGCAATCGTCGCCTGCTAACTTTAATTCCGACTATTTCCTGTCGAACAGCCAGGCCAATTATATTGGTGCCATCACCGGTTACGAAGGTGCAATACTTTTTCAAAGTGGCTGGGCACAAATATTTGCCTCTACCACATCTGGTGCTGCAAACTATTACAGCAATATGGATAAGTATGTACCATCCGGCAATACCAACGACTATGCAGCAAGGGTATGGAGAAGATGTTACCGTGCTGCCAGCCTTGCAAATGAAATCATTAAAAACTATGGGGCTGATGCCAATAAGGTAAATGTGGTAAGCGCTGCTACTGTTATGAAAGTACTTTGCATGCAAAGTGTAACTGACATGTATGGTGATTGCCCTTACTCCCAGGCATTTCAGGGATTTAGTGGTGTTACACTTCCTGTATATGATAAGCAGGAAGCAGTTTACACAGCTATGTTGTCGGAATTAGATGCCGCATTAAGTAAGTTTAATGCAGCCAAACCAATACCTGCGGCTGATGTATTTTATGGTGGTGATATTGCCAAATGGAAAAAATTTGGTTATTCGCTTATGTTAAAATTAGCCATGCGCCTTACAAAAGCAGATGCGGCAAAAGCTAAAACTTATGCAGAAAAAGCTGCCACAGGTGGTACTTTTGCCAGCTTTGCAGATGACGCTGTAATAAAAGGAAATGATGCCAGCGGGTATCGCAGTGAAAATTCCCGTTCATTAGGTACACCTGCAGATTTTTATCAGGTAAGATGGAGCAAAACATTAATTGATTTTCTTAAATCAACTACCGATCCACGGGTAAGTGTAATAGCAGAAGTTCCACAAGCTGGCCTTGCTGCCAACCAAAATATAGGTTTGGCAGGCGATAATAGTTTTGTTAATCAACGTGGCTTGCCCAATGGTTGGGATATGAATGGCGGTGCAACAGATATTGCCAATTCTCCCGGCTATCCCGGCGGTACAGGTGCAGGTGGCGATTTTACACCTATAGGCAGATATTCCCGTCCTAAAACTTCTATTTATACAGATTTAAACAGCGGTCAGTTTGTATTAACTTATGCTGAAACAGAACTGTTATTGGCGGAGGCTTCCATCAGAGGCTGGAGTATACCAGGTACTGCAGCAACTCACTATCGCAATGCAGTGTCTGGTGCTTTACAAACAATGGCAAACTTTAACAGCAATGCAGCAATCAGTGCAGCTGTTGCAGACGCCTATGCATTGGCTAACCCCTTAAATGTAACATCTACAACTGCATCGCTTAAAATGATTAACGAACAATACTGGGCTACCACCGGAGTATTAATGAACTTTAATGAAGCCTGGAACAACTGGAAAAGATCAGGTTATCCTGCTTTAACTCCGATATCTTATGTAGGGAATTTTTCAGGCGGTGCCATACCAAGAAGGCAGATATATCCTACTGAAGAAGCAACCAGCAATGGTGCAAATTATCAAACCGGTGTAGCAAGTTTAACCGG
>JAYVJU010000083.1:0-5121 GCA_043769035.1 Ferruginibacter sp. | reverse complement strand
GTGTTGATGTACCATCACCAAAATCCCAGCTAACGGCTGTAAAATTTTGTGATGTATTGGCGAAACTTACAAACAAAGGCGGGCATGTTCCTAATGAATCACTCAGGCTGAAGTTTGCATGTGGCGATATAATGGTAACATAATCGTGATAGGTAATTGAATCTGTACAGCCGTATTGATCAGTGATGTGCAGTTTAATAGTGTATATACCATCCGCAACATAACTGTGTATGGGATTTGTTGCAGTACTGGTATTTCCATCTCCAAAATTCCAGGTATAGGTAAGGCCAGGGCCGGTTGATTTATTTGTAAAATTAATTGGCATGGTTGGGCATGATAAAGTATCTGTTGTAGAAAGATCGGCAACAGGTTTTGAAATTATCAATGCACTTGTTTTTATAACTGAATCAACACAACCTTTGTTGTCAATAACTTTTAAGGTAACTGTATAAGTGCCGGGGTTTGAATACGTATGTTGGAATGGAGGTGCTGTTAAGGTATCTGTAATACCATCGCCATAATTCCATATCCATGTAATAACAGGATGTATGCCATCGCTTACAGAATTATCAGTAAATGTTATTGCACTTAATAAACAGCTACCGGGAACACTTGGTGCAAAATCTGCAGTTGGCCCATCTACCTGTATAAATAATGGTTTCAGTAAAGTGTCTTTGCAACCTAAAACATCTGTAACAATTAACTGCACCGTGTATTTACCAGCTTGTGTGTAAGTGTGTGTAATTACCGGGTTAACAGCTGTAGTCCCATCTCCAAAACTCCATTCGTACGATGCAACATTGGAGATATTGTTACCAACAGCAGTAAATGTAACAGGATTATTTTTACAGATTACAGAATCAGTTACTGTAAAATTTGCTTTTTCAAAAAGTATTATTACTGTTTTTGTTGTTGTGTGTTCGCAGCCTGTGGCATAATTTTTTACAAGTAATGTAATAGTGTATGTTCCTGTATCGGCATAAGTATGCACAGGGCTTTGTTGTGTAGATGTATTGCCATCACCAAAATTCCAGTTCCACTCATCAGCACCAATTGACTGGTCGGTAAATATTCTTTCTTTGGGTTTGCTGCAATCAAATGATGGTGTAAATGCAGCAATCGGTGGATTGATGTGCATGTACTTTACAAATGTTACAGAATCGCAACAGCCGCCATTACATACTATAAGGGTTACATCAAAGTATCCTGTGTCTTCATAAACATGTATTGGGTTTTTGTCGGTAGATGTGTTGCCGTCTCCAAAAAGCCATCGCCAGTTGCTTATCGCACCAGTAGATAGATCTGTAAAATTCACCGGTACATGTGCACATACATCTCTTGGATTAGCCACAAAGTTTGCAACAGGTTTAACGGTTGCTAAAATTCCGGATCTTACAATAACTGTATCGGTACAACCACCGGCAGTTGTAACTACAAGTTGTATGTCATAGCCTCCTGCAGCAAAAGTATGTACCGGGTTTTGTAAAGTAGAAGTAGTACCATCGCCAAAATCCCATTGATAACTTATTACCGGATCAACTGAATTTACTGATGAAGAAAATGTCCAGCTTAAAGGCGCACATGATGAAACGGGTAAATTATTTATACTTGCCTGTGGTGGTTGAATTTGAACAAAGCCGGGCTTTTGTAAAGTATCCGAACATCCGTTAGCATTGGTCACAATTAAAGTAACTGTAAAATTTCCGGTAGTGTTGTAGGTGTGTACAGGATTACGTACAGTAGAGGTATTACCATCGCCAAAATCCCAGTTATAGCTGGTAACGCCTGGAGTTAAATTATTAAAATTAACTGTAAGCGGTGCTTTACACGATGTGGTATTGGGTGCAGTAAAATCAGCAAGGGGATTATCAAAAACAGTTATTGTTTTATACGCCGTGTCAAAGCAGCCTCCAAAATCTGCAATTAATTGTACCTGGTAAATGCCTGCAGTGGTATAAACTTTAACTGGGTTAGTTGAAGTTGAAGTACTGCCATCACCAAAATCCCATGCTGTTGCAACAGGCGTTGGTGCAGAGGTATTGATGAAAAATAACGGGCTGTTTACACAAACATTGTTTGCACTTGTAAATGCAGCATTAATAGTTCCAATAATTATTAAATTGTTTTTTGTTATAGTATCTGTACATCCCGTACTGTTGGTTGTTATCAACCGTACAGTATAATTTCCCGGTAAAGTATAAGTGTGTGATGGATTTGGTAAGATGGAAGTGCCGCCATCACCAAAACTCCATTGATAGCTTAATACACCGGTACCGGCGGATAAATTTTGAAAATTAATAGTTACAGGTGCATTACAACTGCCGGGATTGGAATTTGAAAAATCGGCATGAACGCCACTGCTTATTTTAATGTACTGTGGTTTTGATAAAACTTTAATACAACCAAAGCTATTGGTTAGCCTTAATGTTACATTGTAATTGCCTGCGGCGGTATAGGTATGCGATGGACTTGGAATGCTGCTTGAAGCACCATCACCAAAATCCCATTGCCATTGTGTTATAGTGCCGCTGCCCGCTGTACTTTGATCGGTAAAATTTACCGGTAACGGAAAACAACCCGTTAATGGATTGCCGGTAAAAGCCACATTAGGTGCTGCATAAACTGTGATGAATTGTGTTTTAATAACCACATCAGAATCTGCGGCAGCATTATGCACAACCAGCTTAATGGTATATTGCCCGGGGTTAAAATAAGTAACAGAAGGGTTTTGCAAAAAAGAAATTGTGCCATTACCTAAATCCCATTTCCATTGAGTGGGAGAGCCGGTAGATTGATCGGTAAAACTTACAACAAGGGGAGCACAACCAGCTAAGGGTGAACCTGTAAAATTAGCAGTTAACTGTGCTTTGGCGGTTAGGTTAAGTGCAGCTAATAATACAACGATAAGGCAGTATTTGACTCCAAACCTGGTAGTCATTGGTAAGTGCTTTGTTTTTATGATAATTGGATAATGCGGCCTTAGCCACATGTTAATGCTATCTGTAATAACTTAAAACCCGGTAAAAAATTGCGCTAATAGATAAAAAAGCAAAAAATATTGCTTCGCAGTTAAAAACAATCTGGTTCAGGTAGTAAGCTAAAAATAATTCTGTTGTAAGGTATTACTTTTTTTTAAGATTTACAACCGCTGCATATGTAAAATTTTGGGCTCGGTAGTACCCCAGGGAGCAAGCTCCATTATTGGGAAGGTTTTTTTTGTAAAACGCCATTCCCTGTTTAAAAAACTAAATGCTGTAACAGCAGCAGGCAGGGTAATCACCAATTTACTGTAATCATCATTACAACTCCAGGTGCCGGTATAAGTATTTGTGCTGTTGGTAGCTGTCATCGGGCCATCCACTAAAGTATTTTTTGTAAGCTTAAATTTAAATCCGCTGAACTGTGCGGTAAGGTCTGTGCCGTTATCAGTGGCTAAATGAACAGTAAAGTCCCGGTTTAAAATATTTTCTTCAAAATACTGCTGCAAGGCCGATTGGCTTGGTTGAACAACTGCGGCAAGTTTTTTACAACTGCTCAATAATAAAATTACAGCAAAAAGAATAGCTATAATAAATCTTGATCGGTACAAAATATTTGGCATGTCCTCTGTCTTAAGAAATGTAAATATCGGTGAATTTTTTAGTGGCATAACGGATAAAATGGGTACTGTTTAATGTTTCTCCTGTTGCTTTCCGGCACAGCTCTTCTGATGTATTATATCTGGCGTGCCGGTGAATATTTTTGTTTAACCATTGCAGCAGGCTTTTGTTGTTACCTGCCGCTATTTCTTTTTCTATAGACGCATTTTCTCCTGTAATTGCTGCATACAATTGTGCTGCATATAAACTTCCCAGGCTATAAGTGGCAAAATATCCAAAACTGCCATGGCTCCAGTGTACATCCTGCAAACATCCTCTTTTATCGTCGGGTACTTTTATACCCAGGTATTTTTCGTAATGCTCATTCCAGTAAGCAGGAATATCTTTTGTTGATATACTCCCATCAATAAGCATTTTTTCTATCTCGTATCTTATCATTACATGAAAATGATAAGTCAGTTCGTCTGCTTCAGTTCTTATTAATGAAGGGGTTACTTTATTAATGGCTTTGTAAAACTGGTCAATATTTACGCTGCCCAACTGCCTTTTAAAAAACGTTTGCAATAGCGAAAAATTGTGCTGCCAGAATGGTAAAGCCCTGCCCACATTGTTTTCCCAAAGGCGGCTCTGGCTTTCATGAATACTGAGGCTGCAGTATTCACTTAATGGTAAGCCGTATTCATCAGCCGGTAAGCCCTGCTCATATAAGGCATGGCCAGCTTCATGTAAACAACTCCAGGTCATATTGTTGAAATCGTTTTCGTCAATTCTTGTAGTAATGCGTACATCTGCGTTATTGAAATTGGTGGTAAATGGATGTTCGCTGATATCCTGCCTGCCGGCTTCAAAATCAAAGTTCAGACGCTTTAATATTTCCATGCCAAATTTCCATTGATTGTCTTTATCAAAATGCTGGTGTAAAAAAGAATCATCTACCTGTGTTTTATTTGCAATTTCGTTTAGCAGGCTTGACAATTGTGGCTTTAATCCGTCAAATATTTTATCTGTAATTGAAACAGTTAACCCTTTGTCGTAATCATTCATTAATGCGTCGTAAGGATGATTGGCGTAGCCTAAAATATCGGCTTCCTGTTTTTTTAATTGTATCAGTTCATCAAGCGGTTGCTGAAAAGTAGTAAATGAATTTTCTTTACGGGCCTTTATCCATGCATGAAAGCTTTTGTTTACAGTTTCCGTCATAGTACGTACAAAATCGCTGGTAAATTTATTAGCCCTGTTATAATCGTAAAGGCTTAGTTGTACATTTTTGTTTTGTGTGTCGCTTAAATCATTTGCTACCATCAGTTCATTCAGCAAAGCGCCTATTTTTTCATTAGCAAATTTTTGGTGGGCAATTTCGTTGAGAGTAGCAATTTGCCGGCCACGTAAAGCATTGCCTTTTGAGGGCAGGTAAGTTTCCTGGTCCCATTGTAAAACTGCTGATGCATATTTTACATCGGCAATTTGTTGCATCTTTGTTACGTATTCTTTATATAATGCAGTTGAATTCATTTTCTAATTT
>JAYVJU010000082.1:0-4963 GCA_043769035.1 Ferruginibacter sp. | reverse complement strand
TTTACCATAGTCGGGGGCGCTGCTCATCATATTACTGATGATAAGGCCTTTTAAATTATCCTGGTATTTTAATGCATATTGCATGGCCAGTATGCCTCCCCAGGAGTGGCCAAGCAGGTAAAAATTATCTTTATTAAGATTTAATGCTTTACGCACCTGCTCCACTTCTTCCACAAAACGTGGCAGATCCCACAGCGTGGTATCTTTCGGATTATCTGAAAGGCCGCAACCCAGCTGGTCGTAATAAATAAATTCAATATTGAGCGGATCAAAAAAACTTTCAAAGCATTCAAAGTATTCGTGTGTTGCGCCGGGGCCGCCATTTAATAACAGCACTTTTATTTTGGGATTATCGCCATTATATTTTGTCCATACATTAAACTTACCTTTTGGTGTTTCAATAGGAATTACGGTAACACCGCCGGTTTGCACCTGGTCAAACAGGAATTTATTTATTTCTACCTTATCGGATTTTTTAAAAAATTTGCAAGAGCAAATGGTGCATACTGTAAGGAACAACAATAGTTTTCTCATAAATTAAGTTTATAAAGTAAAAGGTATATTTTTTTATTGAAAGATATTTTTATTTTCAGGCTGTAACCAGTTCTTTAAAAATGTTTTTCTTTATTGCTGGCCATTCTTCTTTTATAAAACTAAAAAAATGACTGTGCCTGATGCTGCCATCCTCGTTAATAACATGATTGCGAAAAACACCTTCCCGTACCGCACCAATTTTAAGCATGGCATTTTGCGATTTTAAATTTAGATGGCTGGTTTTTAGCTCTACCCGGTTTAATTGTAACTGTTCAAACGCATAGGAGAGTAGCAGTAATTTACAATGTTTATTAAAACCGGTGCCGTGCATTTTAGGGTTCAGCCAGGTCCACCCGATCTCCAGTTTTTTATTACCAAAATCAATATTGCCATAGCGGGTACTACCCACATATTCGTTAGTTATTTTATTATAATACGCAAAGGGGTACGATTTTTTATGTTGCTTTTCATCCAGTGCCGTGTTGAAATATTTTCTAAAATCTTCCGGCGAATTAATTTTCTGGATGGTAAATAACCATATCTCTTTTTCAAGCGCTGTTGGTAATAATAAGTCAAAATGTTTTTCTTCCAGCGGTTCTATCCTTACCAGTTCATCTTCCAGTATAAGTTGTTGGTCAAAAAAATTATCGTAGTTCATTTTAATATTTTTCTTTTAGCATTGCAGCAACTATTTTATCAATGGGCAGGGTTACAGCGGCATCAGAAAAAATTTCCCAATCCACAAAACGAAAGGTTTCTGTTTCGCCGGTTTCGTTATATACCCGTAGCTGCTGTTCATCAAAATCAAAAGCTGTATTTCTCAATAGTGCATTTATCGGTTCCAGCGCTTTGGCAAAATAATAAATAGAGATGATCTGTTGTGTATTATTAAAAGCACTCATCTGGTAAAAGTCGGTGGTATAAATATGTTCGCCAATGGCTACATTTAAATTCATCTCTTCCATAAATTCCCGTTTAAGGCAATCTCTTGTGCCTTCGCCCAATTCTAATCCGCCACCGGGAAATTTTGTGATGTACATGCCCCGTATTAATTCATCACTTACCAAAACCTGTTTGTGTTCATTTATTAAAATACCATAAACCCTTATTGTAAACATATTTATTTTTTAAAACGCTTCAGGTAATTCCACATTACAAATGCAAGAATTAAAATTGATAAAATTACAGGCAGCCAGAATGCCAGGTGAGAATCGTTGTAAGGTATGGGCACATTCATACCATAAATACTGGCGATGAGTACCGGCACACTTAAAAATATGGTTAGTGTAGTTAACCTTTTTAATACTTCGTTCTGGTTATTGCTGATGATGCTGGCAAATGCATCGAGAGAAGAACCTAAGATATTGGTATAGGTATTTGCTGTTTCCAGGGCCTGTGATGTTTCTACCACAAGATCATCCAGGAAATCTTTTTCATCATCGGTTAACTGTAAAACGTTGGTACGTGACAGTTTCATCATCAGCAATTCGTTGCTGCGTAATGCGGTAATAAAATATACCAGGCTTTTTTGAATACGCATCAGTTGCAGTAATTCTTCGTTACGGTTGGCATCGTACAACTTCTGTTCGAGCAGGTTGCGGCGGTGGTTTATTTCTTTAAGGTGTTGTTGAAAATTGGCCGTTATCTTTTCAAATATTTTAAGCACCATCATATTTTTTTTATCGGGATGGCGGTTTTGAAAACTGTTCAGGAATTTTTTTATGGCTTCGTTCTCAAAAGAATTTACCGTTACGATCTGGTTATGCGTTAAAATAATACAAATGGGTATGGTAATATAAAACGCATCGCTTTCGTTAAACGAATTATTTTCGGTAGGGGTTTTAATTACTATCAGCTTTACATTGTCGTCAATTTCGTAACGGCTGCGTTCGTCAATATCCAGTGAATCTTTTAAAAAATCAATGGGGATGTCGAGTGTTTCGCTCAGTTCGGTAAATTCTTCCTGCTTTAATGGGGGCAATACATTTACCCATGAACCAATCTCAGGCTTATCAATAGCAATGGTCTGGTGTTCTATAATTTTAAAGTACTGGATCATAATTACTGCACGGTTACTACTGATGAAATAATATTAAGATGATGTTCGGTATGGTAAATTGTAAAATAGCAAAGTTCCCTTAAAGTAATCCGTCCAAGTAAAGGATGTTTTACTAAATAATTATCCAGGTCATTTTCGGTTCTGTTATTTTGCAATGCCGTAATATATTTTTGGGTTGCATTTTTCCAGTTGTTCAACAGCTTCTCTTTTCCAAAACTTATTTTTATTGGTTTGGGAATAAAGCGTCCGCTGGCAGTACCGCCTGCGGCTAATTTATTTTTGTATTTGGTCACCAGCTCTTCGTAAGTTTTAGAGCTGCGGTTGGGTTTGCCGCCAATAAAGCGTACTAAAAAACGGGGCAGCGAAAATGCCAGCGTGGAGGTATTGGTAGAAACAATAAGGTGCTGCACATTTTCAGCAATAGACCATTTGGTTGTGGGCTTATCAAAAAAAACAGGTTCGCCGGTGTTGCTACACTGGTTGCTGAATGCCGCAAATATTTTTTCTGTGGCCGATATGATCTCTGCCTTCATCATACTTCAGCCTCTCCTTTAAACACAAATTCTGCAGGGCCGCAAAGCCATATATTTTCAAAATGATCTTCATCAACTTTATCAAATTCCACACTTAAATGGCCGCCGGGTGTTTTTACTTCTACACGGTTAAAACCTTTTTCGTTGTGTGCACTTACTAATGCAGCAGCGGTAACACCGGTACCGCAGCTCATGGTTTCATCTTCTACACCACGCTCATAAGTGCGTACAAAAATACTGTCTTCATCCAGCGACTCTACAAAATTTACATTGATACCCTTTTCTTTAAATGTGGCGCTGTAGCGTATCTCACGACCGGTTTCATGCACATCAATATCTTTTACATTGTTAGAGAATTTTATAAAATGCGGCGACCCGGTATTTAATACAGCGTATGATGAATGTTGTTCTACTTCATTTACATCTACCATTTTTAAACGTACAATATTATCAGTACCAATATCGGCAATATGCTCACCGTCTGTTGCAATAAAACGGTACGTTGTTTTATGAATACCCATGTGGTAAGCAAATTTTACCAGACACCTTCCACCATTACCACACATGCTGCTTTGGTTACCATCGGCATTAAAGTAAACCATTTCAAAATCGTAGCCTTCTTTTTTGCTTAGCAGCATCAGGCCATCGGCACCAATACCAAAGCGGCGGTCGCAAATATGATTTACCTGTTTTGTTGTAAGTCCGTCGTATTTATTATCCCTGTTATCTAAAATAACAAAATCGTTTCCTGTACCCTGGTATTTAAAAAATTCTATTTTCATCTTATAAAGTATTCGAAATTATTTCAAGCGATTTTTTAATTAAATTTTCAACTGTTGCGGCACCATCTTTACTGAATTCTTTTGTAATGCGGTTAGCTACAATGGCGCTTATAGAAAGGCAATGATGGCCTAATATATTTCCCAAACCATAAATAGCCGATGTTTCCATTTCAAAATTAGTAATGCGGTGCTGCCCAAAAGTAAACGAAGTTAAGTTATCAATTAAAGATGGGTTGGCCAATCCTAAGCGCAGCACCCTGCCTTGGGGTCCATAAAAACCGGGGCAGGTAACTGTAATGCCATGATGAAATCCATCTGTAAAATTTTTTAATAACCCTGCGCCTGCACTTGCTATGTAAGGCACTGCAAAAGTACTGTTCAATTGTGTTTGTGTTATAAAAGATTGTACGATTTGTTTTTCTTCTTCATTATTTTTTGGCCGGTAAAAATTTAACAGGTTATCAATACCCAGCCCATGTGTACTTACCACAAAACTATCTACGGGAATATTTGCCTGTAAAGATCCCGATGTACCATTTCTGATAATATTAAGTGCTGTTAAATTTTCTTTTATGGTCCGGGTTTCAAAATCAATATTCGCCAAGGCATCCAGTTCGTTCAATACAATATCAATATTATCGGTACCAATACCTGTGCTTACCACCGTTAATCTTTTTTTATTAAGATACCCGGTATGGGTAACAAATTCCCGGTGGTGATTTTTTACTTCGACAGAATCGAAGTGCTTGCTTACTTCACCAACCCTGTCGGGATCGCCAACGGTAATAATTATGGTGGCAATTTCTTCGGGCCTGCTGTCTAAATGATAAATAGCGCCACGGTTATTAATAATAAGTTCTGATGCCGGTATGCTGTTCATAAAAATATTTTGATTACAGATTTGAACCGAAGAATAATTTTGCCTAAAAATACCCTATTTTTGCAACACTAAAAACGGTCCTTTGGCCGAGTGGCTAGGCAAAGCTCTGCAAAAGCTTCTACAGCGGTTCGAATCCGCTAGGGACCTCAAAAATCGCCCCGACATATAATCGGGG
>JAYVJU010000081.1:0-7735 GCA_043769035.1 Ferruginibacter sp. | reverse complement strand
TCCAGTGTATCCTTATAACTTTTCATAAGGCCCGAAGTTACTTTCTCATCATACTGCTCTGCTTTTGTATATGCCATTATTTACTGTTTAATTTTTTTTAAGAAACTGGGTAATCCACAAAATTTTTTTCGGTTTCATACAAACGTACCTGCAGGTCGAATTTGCTGTCAATTTTTTCCCTTAAAATATTGTAGATAACAATTACGATATTTTCTGCGCTTGGGTTCAGGTCTTTAAACTCTGCTGTATCCTCATTCAGGTTTTTATGATCGAAGCGTTCTATTATATTTTCATTGATCAGGTCACTCAGCAGTTTCATATCATACACATAACCTGTTGCAGCATCGGGCACACCAATTACTTTTACAATCAATTCATAATTGTGCCCATGAAAATGTGGATTATTACATTTACCGAAAACCTTTGCATTGGTAACTTCATCCCACAAAGGATTATTAAGCCGATGGGCTGCATTAAAATGTTCTTTACGATAAACGGCTACTTTATTATTCATAACAGTATAACACACCAAACTATTTTTTGTTGAAACAGCAGCATCAACAACAGTACTGAAAAATTGTGTGGAATGATTCAGAACATTTTTTGCCGAAGGTTATAACAGAAGTCTGCTGTTCAAACACATCAGCTATTGAAAGCTAATTACAAATAAAGTTACCAATTGTTGTGAGGATACAAAAACTTAATTTCCGTAGTATTCCACATAGATCCGTGGTGTTTCGTACAATTTAAGGCTGTGCAATTGAACGCCGGCAGGAAGATGCGGCACCAGCTGATTCCAGATACCAATGATGAGGTTTTCGATAGAACAGAGTTTACCACTCATAAAATCAACATCCACATTCAGGTTTTTATGATCAAGCTTTTCTATTACATGCTCATTTAAAATAACACTCAGTTTTTTAACATCGTAAACAAAACCCGTTTCAGTGCTTGGCTCGCCCTTTAAAGTAACATGCAGCTCAAAATTGTGCCCATGCCAGTTCTCGTTGGCGCATTTACCAAAAACCTCCTCATTCTTTTCCCTGCTCCAGTTTGGGTTAAATAACTTGTGTGCAGCGTTAAAATGTTCTATACGGGTGATATAAACCATTGCTTTTTTAAAAATTTTGGCAAAGGTAGCCCCTAAATCCTGAAATATGAAGTGTAAATGCGAATTTTGCACTATGCAAATTTTACTTACCGCAGCTACACCTAATGAAATTGAGCTGTTTATTAATATGTATGGCAATATAGATATATTAATTACGGGTGTTGGTGTACCCTCAACCATGTATAATTTGCAAAAAAGATTGCAGAAAACAGAATATGATTTTGTGATACAGGCAGGTATTGCAGGGGCTTTTACAGAAGAACTTAGTTTAGCTGAAACCGTTTTAGTTAAACAGGATAGTTTTGGCGATTTAGGAACAGAAGAAAAAAACATATTCACGCCATGCATTGCTTCGGGATTGATCAATCCAAATGAATTCCCTTTTGCAGATGGCTGGTTACTTAATTCAGCAGGCATTCCAAAAAACTCTGTTCTTAAAGCTGTAAAGGCTGTTACTGTAAATAAAGTAAGCGATAGCAATATTCAAAAGCAGCAATTAATAAATTCTTTTTCGCCACATATAGAAAGTATGGAAGGCGCTGCCCTGCATTATATTTGTTTGCAGGAAGAAATTCCGTTTGTACAAATAAGAGCGGTGAGTAATTATGTTGGCGAAAGAGATAAAACCAAATGGAAAATACATGAAGCTTTCGAAAATCTGAATACAGAACTGTCAATCCTTATTAACCAATTAAAGGATTAACCAATTAATCATGAAACTCTCCCTCGCTTTTTCACCATGCCCAAACGATACTTTTATTTTTGATGCATTGGTTAATAAAAAGATAGATACCGAAGGTATTGAATTTGATGTGGTACTTGAAGATGTACAAACGCTTAACCAATGGGCAATTGATGGCAGGCTGGATATTACCAAAATAAGTTATGGTGTATTGCCGCTTGTACTGGATAAGTATATTGTTTTAAACAGTGGCAGTGCCCTGGGTAAGGGAGTTGGGCCATTATTAATTAGCCCCCCCCGCCCCCTGAAGGGGGAGCTACTGGAAGAATATTTTGTAGATAAAAGTGAAGTGGAAAAAGCAACCATTGCTATACCTGGAGAAAACACTACTGCTCATTTACTTTTTTCATTAGCATACCCTAATGCTAAGAAAAAAGTTTTTTTACGCTACGATAAAATTGAAGATTTTGTTATAGAAAATAAAGGATTGGGTGTTATCATTCACGAAAACAGGTTTACCTACGAAGAAAAGGGGTTAAAAAAAATTACTGACCTGGGGGATTTTTGGGAGCAGCAAACCGGCAGCTCCATTCCACTCGGAGGCATAGTTATAAACCGTAACATAGATATTGCAATACAAAGAAAGATTGATGACTTAATAAAGAAAAGTATTGAATTTGCTTTTTCTAAATATCCTGAGTTGAATGATTATATCAGGAAACATTCGCAGGAAATGAGTGAAGCTGTAATGCGGAAACATATTGATCTTTATGTAAACAATTATTCCATCGATCTTGGCGAAGAAGGAAAAGCTGCAATTGAAAAATTACTTTCAGTATATAAAAAACTAAACCCTGCAATTACTTTTACAGAAAATATTTTTTTACCCCAGATTAATCCTTAAGTATAATCACACCATCATTTTTTAAAGTTTTACTGTACACTTCTAAACAACGCTTCCTGGCTAATTCATGTTCCACTATTGGCTTGGGATAATTAAATTCCTGGAATTCGGGCACCCATTTTTTTATGTAGTTTAATTGCGGATCAAATTTTTGTGTTTGCAAATAGGGATTAAATATTCTAAAGTAAGGTGCAGCATCGCAACCGCTGCCTGCCGCCCATTGCCAGCCTCCGTTATTTGCAGCCAGGTCAAAGTCTAACAGCTTTTGTGCAAAGTAAGCTTCCCCTAATCTCCAGTCGAGTAATAAATGTTTGGTTAAAAAGGAAGCAACAATCATCCGGACACGGTTATGCATAAAGCCGGTTGCATTCAGTTCTCTCATCCCGGCATCTACAATTGGATAGCCAGTTTGTCCGTTGCACCAGCGTTCAAATTCTCCACTATCTTTTCTCCATTCAATATTATCATAAGCAGCTTTAAATGCTTTACCCTTCCCAACTTTAGGGAAATGCCAGAGTATCATGTGATAAAAATCACGCCATATCAATTCATTTAAATAGGTCTCGGAAAGGTCTTTACTTTTGGCTGCCAATACTCTTATACTAATTGTACCAAAACGCAAATGAACCCCTAATTGCGATGTTCCCTGTATTGCAGGAAAATTCCGTTGTTCCTGGTATTTTTTTACCAGCTCTTCATTTAAATTTTTTGATGGAAATGGTTTGTCAACTGTATTAAAACCTAGTGATTGTAAAGATGGTATTAATACTGCCTGTTGTTTATAAAAATTATCAAAATACTTTTCGGTGGGATATGCTTTTAAATGAAAACCGGTTAATACTGCTTTCCATTTTCTGCTGTATGGGGTAAAAACAGTATAAGGTTTTCCATCATCTTTAAGCACTTCATCTTTTTCCAGCAGCACCTGGTCTTTATATGTTACCAATGAAGCTCCGTTAACCTTTAAGAGATCAGCAATTAATTTTTCTCTTTCAAAAGCATAAGGCTCATAATCATGATTGGTAAAAACCTTTTCTATTTTATATTTACTTAATAAGGTTTTGTAAACTGATAATGGTGTACCGTGGTAAACTTCAAAAGACGAACCTGACTGTATAAGCCGGGATTGCATTTCCTCCAATGCTGCATGGATAAATTCCACCCTTCTGTCTGCTTTATCTTCCAGTTCATCCAGAATATTGTTATCAAAAATAAAAACCGGCACAACGGGCTTATTACTTTTTAAGGCGTGATAGAGTCCGGCATTATCCTGCAGGCGCAAATCCCTGCGAAACCAAAATATATTTACTGTTTGCATAACCTCCTGAGAAGTATTTTTTATTAAAACAAAAAAACTACAAAATGGTTGGCACAACAGCAGCATAAATTTTTTGTGTAACCGTATTTGTAAATTCAGTGTCGTTAATGCGTTGCACCCAACGCATATTGTAAATGGAGTTGGTTAAAAAAACTTCGTCAGCAGCTAATAACTCTTCAATCGTTATTTCTTTTTCTATACATGTAAAATCATAATCCCTCAACTGGCGGGTTAAATATCCTCTTAAAACACCAGCAACACAACCTTCGCTTAAGGCAGGTGTATAAATGATTTCATTTTTAACTAAAAAAATATTGGCAATGGTGGCATCGCATACTCTGCCAAAACTGTTTAACACCACCGCATCATTCCATTTTTCTTGTTTTGCTTTTAAAGCAGCTATAACATAGGGCAGGTAATTATTGTGCTTAAGATTACTAAGCACATCGCAACTTTTTTTCACCTCATCATAAATACCTGATACCAGCCCATTACTATTCCATTCACCATTGCCTTCCGGTAATGGCCAGGTTTGAATAATATAATTTGGGAAATGATCTACTGCATCATACAGGCCACCATTTCCTCTAAATATTGTTATGCGAATACGGGCAGCTTTTTCATGTCCATTTTTTTTTGCTAGTAATACCACTTCTTGCAATAGTTTATCAGCATTAAAATGTTTGGGTATTACAAATTGCAGTACATGCATACCTTTCCATAGCCGGGCAAAATGCTGGTCTTCCAGAATCAACTGCCCATCTTTCATTTTTATAGTTTCAAACAAGCCATCTCCATAACGCAAGCCACGGTTGTCAGCTCCAATTACTGGTGTCTCTTCTTTATAAATTTTCCCATTAAAATTAATAGATGCCATAGGCAAATATACCATAAACAGCAGTAGCATATTTAGAACTGGATTATTTCAAAACAGGTAAGTTTCAAAAAGTAAAATCCCGCCATCACTGGCGGGACTTACTTCTTCAATACAGTTATAAGAGGTGGTTTACGTATGGATATTTTGACTTTACAGTTCTTCGTTTAATATTTTATGTTTAACAGCATACATAATTAAACCTGCAGTACTTTTAGCCCCGGTTTTAACTTTCAGTTTATCCCGGATGGCTTCCACGGTACGTGGGCTAAGGTCAACAATGTCTGCAATTTCCTTGGTACTTTTTTCTTCGCACATTAACTTTAAAATAAGGGTTTCTTTGTCGTTAAGCTGTGCTTCCTGCTGCATTAGTTTTTGCGGACCAGGAAAATTTCTTTGTTTCAGATTGGTAAGTAAGGCCTTGTTGGTTAGAGAATTAAAATAGTATTCCTGTTCGTAACAGGTTTTTATAGCTTCATAAATAATTTCGCTGTCGCTGGTTTTGGTAAGGTAGCTGTTGGCGCCCAGTTCCATTAATTTGGTAATCATGCTGTGGTCGTCCATCATGGTCAGCATAATTATTTTAATATTGGGGTAAAGCTTTTTTACTTCAGGCAAAGTGGCAATGCCATCCATAACAGGCATTTGTATATCCAGTAATATAACATCGGCAGATATATTTTTAAGCATATTTAATAAATGCATGCCGTTATCTGCTTCTGCAATTACTTTAATATCTTTTTTAGCACTTAAAGCTGTTTTAACACCGGCACGGTACAAAACATGATCATCTGCTATAATCACCTGTATAGGTTCTGTGGTATCATTTTTCTCAATCATAACTCGGGCTTTGGGATTAGTAGTTTTCTAAATACTAACGCCGGAGTGCAAGATCAAATTATAAATAATGATAAGAAAGAGTGTAATTACCCTATGTTTAACATAGGAATTTTACGATAAATGAAGGGAAAGACACGTTTATGATAGAATAATGTTTAATTGAAAAAAGCAACTTTTAATTTTTAAGGGAGTAGTTAAATGAAAATTGATATATGGGTAAGCTGTATTCAATTTCAGGTTTTTTAAAATATTTATAGTAAAGGATTTTAATATTTACCAGATTATTAATCTCTACGCCACCGCCAATACAGTATCCAGTATAAAAGCCATTTGTATTTATCGCAGGCAAAAAACCTTTAATTTGAGATGGATTTGAGTAACAGGCAATATGGCGGTAACTAAGCCAGAAAACACCCACATTTTTAGTATTTGTCCTTTCCCATGCCCCGGTTTGAAAATATAGGCCCAGAGCACTAAAACTGTTTAAAAAATTTATTGGCTTGCCTGTTTGAGGGTCGGTAGGCTGGCCTGTTTTAATACCTGTTAATACCCTTTCGCCAAAATGATATAATAAACCAGGCCTTGTAAGCTTAGTTGTTTTGTTAAAAAATATAACGCCGTCAATTGAAACATTAACCAAACCACTTAAAGGGTTTATGTACTGGTTAACCAAATGTTCATTATTTTTTTGCAGCCCGTTACTGCTGGTTTGATTTTGAAAATTATTATTAGATACACCGCCATACAGGGATAGTGGAATAGAAAATTTGCCCGGCTCGCCAATAAATAAACGAATAAAACGGGCAGATGCATTTACCTGCCCGTTATTTACAATATCAATAAAACCTGAAGTGAAGATTTCGGGTTTGTAAGTTTTAACCGTATCCTTAACTGCTTTGTTTTGGCATACACAGGTATGGCAAAACAGCAGTAGGAATATGGTAAGGGTAAGGTGCATGTTGCTTAAATCAATTAAAATTAATGCTTAAATATTCAAGCATTTAACTCCCTCCATATCAAACTTCATCCAGCTGTTTTCGCTTTAGTTTTTTGTGGATAAAAATCCAATAAACTATACTATAAATTAGTACAGGTAACACTAATACAAGAAAAATATTCAAAACATTTTCTTTAAAATGAAATATTTTGAACACTCCCTCACAACAAAAAGATAAAATAAAGGTGCCTAAAAGGAAATACTTTAATTTTTTAAAATGCATTACAATTTTACTTGACATAAAGCGAAGAATTGAGGGCTTTTGAAAAATATCCGAAAGCATTATGTTAAATAATTCAATACAGAATAATGGTTTTTATTTAAACCACGGATAAAAAACAAAGGTAGTATCAAACTCCTTTTTGAGTTTGATACTACCTGCTAAAGGCTTTGATTATGTTTTAAAAAAAGTGTACACTGAAATTGCAATAACAACTAAGCTATATAAGAGCAATACTAACCAAAATGACTTGTTTTTTGGTTTATAATTTTTAAACAAGAAGAAACTTAATATAAATAATAACAGATAATAAGCCACACTGATTACATTGAGTTCGTCCAAATCTAAATATTTATGGAATACCTGTTTTAGTATTATTAGCAATACAACAAAGTATAAGATTGCATTTTTTTTCATTTTTATTTAGTGTTACAAATTTAAAAAACAGTTTTAAGTTTTATATTTATTGTTGAGTCAATGGGGCACAGTATTTGTCACTACACTCTGCTATTCCGTTACCAGCATAAACTAAAGCCGCAGCTACACACGCCGGAGTGGCAACTCCAGCAGATGCCGCTTCGCATGCTGCTAATATAGCTGCACCTTCAACCGCAACAGCAGCTGAACACAGTCCGTATCTCCATGGTCTTCTACAGCCACCGCCAGTTGCATTAGAAGGTAAAACTGTAGATTCACTAGTGTCCTGTTAAATTAGATAAAAGTTCTTTGAAATTCTTAATAGACTTGAATTTGAGCCGAAAAATAAACGGTGACGATTTGGATTGAATT
>JAYVJU010000080.1:0-4878 GCA_043769035.1 Ferruginibacter sp. | reverse complement strand
AGGGTTCACACTTTTACAGTTCTTAAATAAATTTATTTACAACAAACCTGTTAGCAGAGTTAAGCATACTTTAGCTAATTAATTCCGCCAACGGGTTAAATTATTATGCATGTAAGTATGGTAAAGTGAATGATTTATTAAATGAATATTTAGGAGCATCATTTTGTAAAATATGGGGAATTCCAGTTCCGGATTTTTACTTTGTAACAATTAAACCAGAGCACGTTCCGCAAGGATTTTCTAAAAAACTGTTCAGTAACACATGCTATGGATGTTTGTATCTGGAATATGCAAAAGATGTAAATGAATACCTTACAACTTGGAAATCGAACTCATATGAACTTAATAAAATTTCTAATAAGGATGATTTACTTAAAATTGGTTTATTTGATTTGTGGCTAAGTAATGAAGACCGGAATCATAATAATGCTAACCTTTTAATTAATCCAACAGAAACTGGTTATAAAATTGTTGCTATAGACCACGTAAATATTTTTAACACCAGTTCTTTAAAGCATGGGATTTATCAACTAAATGAATTTGAGAGTATTATATCGACAGATTATGTTAAACTCCTGTTTAAACGTGGAGATAAGCTAAATGATTTAGCAGATAGTCTCGAAAAGATTTTTTATGTTTGTGTAAACAAATGCCTTAAGAATTTAAATTCTATACTTAGTAAAATCCCGCCGGATTGGAATATTGATATCGAATCAACAGAAATGGTATTAAGAAACCAGTTATTTAATAAACAATGGAAGGAACAAACAATTCTATCATTTAGATTATTTTTAGAAAAACAATTACTTAAGGAATAAAAGGTCAGAGTAATGAAAACTTTTTATAGCATACTATATTGTCCCATTCGTCCAATTGTTGATGAAAGGCTAAGCATTGCTCTTCTTTTGAGAGCAGACGATAAGGTTTATTTTCGTTACTCACATGATAAGTTGAAAGTCATAAAAGAATTACTTCCTGAGTATGCATTTAATTTATTAAAGTCTTCGTTAAAGAACATTGAAGAGTACTTTAATGCTAAAAATTCTGAACTTATTTCACAACAGATATTTATTGAAGGAATAGATATTCATCCTGAAAGATTTTTAAAGTCTGAATACTTCGAATATCTAAATAACTATACTAATAATCTGTTGCATTTTTCAAGACCTAAAAGTATAGATTTAGCAATCACTGAAGATGTCTTCGATTCTCTATATAATAAATTAATATTTGAATCAGATTCAATTTATAAGAAGAAACATCTAATCTCAGAAAAGGTAAAACAAAAAGTTAACCCTAAGATACAAGGTTACGTGAACTTAGAAGTTGAACTTACATCAAAGGAAATATCAAGCCTTATTGTACCTACTCCTGTTTGGTTTATAGGGAAAAATAATAATGATGTTACGGGAGAAGTAATTGATTTTAATAAGGCGACTCCTTATCTAGAAAATGACATTAGAGAACACCTTTATTTATTGCAATTATTAAGGGCTTCAAATAAAAAATATATAGGGAAGCACTTTCTTGTTGGCAATGAACCCAATAAGTCAAATCGCATCAACCATTCAATTTGGAAAGAGCTACGTAATTTGTCTTATATAACTTATCTTCCACCAAATGAAACAGAAAATATTACGGAATACATAAAAATCCATAAAGTTTCCCCATACTTCGAATCTCAAATGGGGAACTAATGCTTTTCGCCAATATTAGATTTTTTAACCAACAATCTTACCTCACCTCATACGCCGCCACACTATTCCTCCAAAATGTCGGCACAAAAATGATCTTGTTTTTTGCATCAATACCAATATCTGCCGAATTCATTTTTGTATTGCGGCCATCCATTAATATTTGTTTGCTGCCATCGGCACTAACATAATACACCACACCAGCCCAGGTAGAAACTATAAAATCACCATTGCCGTTTATCTGTTCTACGCCATCGGTACCGCCTTCCATACCATCGGTAATTTTGGTAAGGGTCTTATCTTTTTTTACATTGTATAAAGTACCGGCATCAAGGATGTAGAATTTTTTGCCCTGTGCTAAAACACCGTTGGGGCCTTTTAAGCTGTCTAATAAAAGAGTGGCCTCGCCATTTTTAACGGTGTATATTTTTTTTGCTCTTGAATCAGAAACATAAATAACCCCTTTTTTGTTTATCGAAATATCATTCAGCCCCTCAGCGCCGGGTACAGATATTCTTTTTTCAATAACACCCTGTGCAATATTTATTACAACAATTTCTTTAAGGTCGGCAACATATAATTTGCCTTTGTGCAGGCCCATACCTTTTGGTGCCTGTAAGCCGGTTACCCAATCAACAATTATGTTTTTTCCATCCGCATCCATTTTTCCTACCGAGCCTTTACCATCGGCACCCCAGGGTTCTTTACCATCAATATTGGCGATGTACAATACGTTGGCAGCTTTATCAAACAAAACAGATTCGGGTACTTTAAATACAGAATCGGTTTCCCACTTTTTTACCAATTGATGATTTTGGCTTTTTACTACAAAGGAGCAGCAGGCTGCAAAAAATAAAAATATAAATCCCTTTTTCATATAGATTAGTTTTTAGTGGTGTTTAAAGTTACACAAGTACTAATAATTTCTGCAATTAATTGTTTAAAAATAGTAGCTTCAATTTCTAAATTCAAATTATGCGCCTTAAAAGTATCATTGCAGCTATAATCATTGGTATTTGTTGCAGCTCCTGTTCTTCTGCCAAAAAAAGCAATGCCGATGGATGGGTGTCTTTATTCGATGGTAAATCATTTACCGGCTGGAAGGTGGGAGATAACGCCGAATCTTTTAAAATTGAAAATGGTGCTATTGCAGTTAATGGAAATGTGGCGCATTTATTTTATGATGGCGATGTGCAACAGCACCGGTTTAAAAATTTTGAGTTTAAAGCAAGTGTGATGACTTTGCCGGGTTCTAATTCCGGTATTTATTTTCATACTACGTTTCAACAGGGCGGGTGGCCGCAAAAAGGTTACGAGGTGCAGGTAAATAATTCGCAATCGGACTGGCGCAGAACAGGAAGCCTGTATGCCATACAGGATGTAAGAGAAGTTTATGTAAAGGATAACGAATGGTTTACCGAGTACATTACTGTACAGGGTAAAAGAGTTGTTATAAAGATCAATGATAAAATTGTGGTTGATTATACCGAACCCGAAAATGCACCAAGAAGCACCGGCATGGCAGGGCGCTTAATTTCAAATGGCACATTTGCCTTGCAGGGCCACGACCCAAAGAGTAAAGTGTTTTATAAAGATATTATGGTAAAAGTTTTGCCCGATTGATTAAATAAAGATTCCCTGTGCCGACAGGGAATCTTTATTTAATGGCAGCAAAAAAAGTGGTTTTTATTACAATTTAATTTTCAGCCCGCCATTAAAAACAAAACCTTCTGTATGGTTCCATATCTCATCAAAAGTTGGGTTATTGTTTGGCGGATTAACTACCCGTTTATAATTGCTTTGCCGCTGGTCGGTAAAATTTTCGAAATTAATAAACAGCGATACTTTTTTAATTGTCTTTTGCGCCATAAAACCAAACTCCCAAAATGACGGTGTAATATTGCCGTTGGTTAAATATTGTTTGTCGGTTAAATAACCTTCCAGGCCAAATTTAAAATTGTCTTCCTTTTCATACATCAACGTAAGGTTAAGTTTGTTTTTTGGTACCAATGGTAAAAATTGATTCCCTGTCTTGTAGGTAGCTTTTGGATTTACAAATGTATAACCCACAAAAAATTTCAAATCTTCTTTGTAGATGAATTTAAGGTTTGTTTCAAAGCCTTTTGAAATAACAGGTTTAGCAGCGTTGTTAAAAAATAAATTACCCAGCATATCGCTTTGTAAAACCAGGGGGTTACTGATGGAGGTAATAAAAAACATCTGGTTAACGCTGAATAAAAAATCATCGGTAATATGGGTTTTGTAATTGATATCGGCTGTGCCACCAATACTTTTTTCGGCTGCTACATTATTAAGGGCTAATACATTTTGATATTGCAAGGCTTCTGTCTGTTCGGTAAAAATGGTAGGTGTTTTATAACCCAGCCCTGCACCAATTCTTGAAGTTAATGTATTGGATATTTTAAAAAGTGTGGATACCCTCGGCAGTATAAAGGTTTGATTTTTTGTATAGTTTACATTTCTATAGTTTACGTTGTCTATCCTGATGCCGCTTTCGGTTTTTATGTTTTCAGAAATATCCCAGGTATGCTGTAAATAAGCACCAGCCGTAAACGACTGTGCATTTTGATTGATACCGGGCTGGTTTTCTTTTTGCCTGAACTTATCATATACCAAATTTAAACCGGCAATTACAGTATGCTTTTCTTTTTTGGTTACATAACTAATGTCGGTAAAGCTGTTGCTGTTAATGCCGGCAAATGTAAAGTTGGGGATAGTGATCGTTCTGTCGAAAAAACTAAGGCTTTGTTTAATTTTAAAACTATTGTTCTCTTTTAGTTTTTTATCTATTTCTACAATTGTTGTAGAGCGTTTGGTGTTGTTGTTTTCAAAATAAACATTGCCGGCGCTTGCATTACCTTTTATTACTTCCATATCGCCACCTTTAAAGTTGCCCTGTGTATAAGCAGTACCTAACATTATTTTTGTACTTGCATCCGGGTAATAAAACAGCCTTGGGTTAATGGTGAAATTATTGCTTTTGGGTATTTCAGAAAACCGGTCTTTGTCAACATCAAAGGCTTTGGAATAATTGGCAGTGGCCAATAAACTATACCCCAACTTGTTTTTCTTTTGCGAAATATAGCCGGCAATATTAGTTTGCCCAATATTGGATTGGTTAAGTATGAAATCACCTTCAAATTTATCCTGTGGTGTTTTACTG
>JAYVJU010000079.1:0-2684 GCA_043769035.1 Ferruginibacter sp. | reverse complement strand
GCAATTCATCTGTGGTACCATCTTTATAGGTTACTATAATTTTTGCATTGGTGAATTGTGATTGCTGGTGATTGGTGCTGCCTGCCATTAAGAAGTAAGCATGTTGTGCTTTGCCTGTTAATGGTATTGTTGCCGATTTAGGATAATTATCCCACTGCGATGTATAAAGAATATTGTTGGCATCCATTGCCGATGGTGTGGCGAAAGGAATTTTATCTAACCATATCTTATTTTCAATTCCGGCTTTCACTCTTGTACCGCTGTCATTAATATTTGCATCTGTTAATGGATAACACCAGTTTCCAATACCCTGCCATGGAATTTGTAAGGTTGGTGATTGCGGACGTGGTGAAAGATATTTGTTCTTGAAGATCTCTGTTACTTTATCATTGAAGTATGGTTGTATATCAACGGTTGTATAGACAGCATTGTCGGGCAGTTTATAATCTGTTGTGTTCTTGTTTTTATAAACCGATCTGAATACAAATGACCTGAACCAGATAACACCAGCCTGTTGTAATTTAAAAAAAACGGTGTGATAGGTTTTGTCTTCAGTCATATCAAAAGCAACCTTATTTTTTTCAATTTTTATATTACTTACCGCCTGCTGAGGATCATCGAGGCCGGTACAAACAGCATGCTTTAAAATAATGGTTTGCCTGTTACCTGCGTAAGTCATTTGCTTAAAATCGAGCCATTCAAAATCGTTACCTGCCCAATTTATTTTAACACTCAATTGCTTTTCTTTTCCGGTTACAATTTCTATCATCGGCTGCCCTACTACATTTTGCATCCAATTCCATTTTGCAGGTTTACCATTTACTGTTACAGTAACTACTTTATCTTTTAGCGCTTTCAATTGTAATGTAACATTCAACAATTTACTGTACGATTGATTGATGCTGTAAGTAGTAATATTTTTATCCTGCTTAAAATCAATACTGATATCCGGCACAGATAATTTTGCAAATTTCCATTCTGTTGGAAAGCCCGGTTTAATAACTAATTTATCATTTAGTGCATCGGGCAATATGCCAAAGAGACCTTCTGTTACAGTTCTTGCGGCAACGCCGATACCATCTGCAAAATCACGGTACAGTTCGCCACGGATGGCATCATAAAAACTGAGTTGCTGAAAACCACCGGGGCTGGCACTGGCATACATACTTTCTACCAACGTGCTTTTAAATAATTTATAGGCATTATCATTTTCGCCGCTTTGCCAGTAGCCTAATGCCATATGTAAATTTTCTGCCAGCACCACATTGTTCATGCTCCAGGTGTATGGTTGCCAGTTGGTAGTACTTAATAAATAATAACCTTCATCTTTAAGCCCTTTTATTTTTACAGGTATATGCGGAATATAATTATCTACATAGCGCAACAGTTGGTATTGCTGCATTGGCGTGGCTACTCCTTCGTCTATTGCATGATACACCGTCCACAAGGCTGCGGCAGGATGCACCAATTGCAAACCCATCAAATCTTTATTCTCTGCAAACCAACCTTTATCTTTTAACCATAAATTTTTATTCATGGCGGCAAATATTTTATTGGCTTCAGCTTCATACATACTTCCATCTTCTCCAATTAATTTTGCCAGCATTGCTGCAGTTTTGTTGGCCCGGTAATTATAAGCTGATGAATGTGTAACACCGCCACCACTGTATTGCAAAGCATCGCTTGCCCAAATGGCTGCATACGCATCATACAAGCCATCGCCATCTGCATCAAAATTTCTTTTCTCCCATTGTAAATGTAACTTGATGGTAGGCCACATTTTTTTTACATACTCAATATCACCTGTATAATTAAAATGATTAAGCAGTTCATCAATGTACACCAGGTTCATATCGTAATGATGCGGCCGTATATCGCCACCGGGATTGCGGCTGATATAACCATTACTGAACATGGCCGTACCCATTTTTTCCTGCTGGCGTGCAATATGTAAAGCTGTATCAAACACTACAGGCCCGGCAGGAATTTTTGTTACCTGCGATAAAGCATAACTGCTGAAATGTGTTCTTGCCCTGTCGTGCCAACCCAAAGGATCGGCCACATAAGGCCCACGCCATGCAGGCAAACGCATGCGCCATGCAATAGCGCCATGCATGTAAGAGGGTTCTTCCCAAATTGCATCGGCAGCTATAGCCAATGCACTACCCAATGGATTAATGTAAGCGTCGGGAGTTTGCAACACAATTCTGTCTGCAATTTTTTTACGTGCCGCTTCTGCTTTTATAAACTGGTCTGCCACATCGGGATAAGTAATGGTTGCATCAGGTTTTTGAATGAGAAAATACAGTGTCTCTTTTTTTTGCAGCGCTACAGTTGCAGCTATTACCGGCAATTTTAAATTAGCTGATGAGGCCAGCAATTCATCGGGAGTACTTTGTTGTTCTGCATCAGCAATCTGCACCTCTGCATTTTCAGGAAATACACCAACCAGTTGTTTTGGTTTTTCTTTGGCAACTGTATCAACTTGTTTATTGCTGTATTGAATTTCGTAACGCTCCTCTTCGCTTAATGGTTTACTTAAACCATATGATAGTTGAAAAGTATTTTTAAAAATGGTGTAGCGGTTGTCTTTGCAATAAGCTGGTTGTAAATAAAAAGATGATTCAGGATCGGCGCCGATATCTCCATCACGGCTGAACTTTTTTCCGGTGGCACCACCATAA
>JAYVJU010000078.1:0-13058 GCA_043769035.1 Ferruginibacter sp. | reverse complement strand
AGCGAAAATTTTTTAATGGAAATGCTTACCGGAGAGCCCAATATGGTAAAGCATTACAACCATATTGGCTTTCAAAGTTATTTTGTACACCCCCGCATGCTGGAAACCATGGACAAACTGCGTTTTGACTGTTACCGCCTGGGCATGGCGAAAGAGAATATGGAAGAGATGGAACCGGTACTACGCAACACAAATCTTTTAAGTTTCGACATGAATGCCATTAAATACAGTGATGCGCCTGCAAGTACCCAAAGCCCCAATGGCTTTACCGGCGAAGAAGCCTGTATGCTTACCCGCTACGCAGGCATGAGTAATAATATCAGCAGCTTTGGTATTTATGGTTACCTGCCACAGCAGGATGTTGATGAGCTTACTGCCAAACAAATTGCTCAAATGCTATGGTATTTTATTGATGGTAAAAGCAGGGCCAAGCAGGAGGCTGCTATTGAAGACCGCAGGCATTTTAATGAATACCATTGCACTTTTACCGAAGTAGAAACAGTTTTTTTACAAAGCAAAAAAACCAACCGCTGGTGGATGCAGTTGCCCAATAAAAAATTTATTGCCTGCAGTTATTCCGATTATGTAAATGCCAGCCAGGATCAGATACCGGAAAGATGGTTAAGGGCACAGGAAAGAGGGTGATTGGTTTAGAGGTTTAGGAGTTTAGGGTTTAGAAGTTTAGTTGGTAAGAGGGTTTTTATTTTCACTCGTTAAATCAGTTTTTTTGCCATTTCAATTTGTGCATCGCTGCCCATTACAATTAAACCTTCGCCTGCATTTACAGTGTAAGTTGAAGGTGGATTAATTGTAAAATGATTGTCTTTATTTTTTATACCCAGCAGGGTGCAATTGGTTTTCTTCCACAGATCAAGCTCATTTAATGAAATAGTTTTTCCGGCTTCCAGCTCTGCCACACGGAATTCGGCATTGTTCCTTGTACTCATTATAGATAACAGTTCTACCACATCGGGCAGCATTACCAATGTTGCCATATGTGCACCGCCAATTTTATCGGGCATAATTACATTACTGGCGCCGGCTATTTTTAATTTTTTTATAGATGAATCCTGCGAAGCCCGGCTGATAACTTTTACATTGGGGTTAAGCTGCCTTGCGGTAAGTACTACAAATAAATTATCTGCATCAACTGGTAAGGTAATAATAACAGCTCTTGCATTTGCTATACCGGCTTCCAGTAAGGTTTCATCTTTGGTAGCATCGCCTTTCATAAAATATTCCACTTCAAAATCAAGGTCTTTTTCAAGCTCATTCTTTTCTTCCACCACCACAAAAGGAATATTATTATTATGCAATACCTGTGCACTTTCTTTACCATTACGGCCAAAGCCACAAATAATAACATGGTCTTTTAATTTTTGAATACTGTTTTCCATTTTAATCAGTTTATATTTTTTAATAAACTCCAGGTCGAAAAAATAACGGGAGAGCAAAGTGATAAAATAAGTAAACAAGCCCAGGTTAATAACAATAAGAAAAATGGTAAACACCCTGCCTGCCTCACTTAAAGGATGTACTTCGTTAAAACCAACAGATGCCACTGTAATCACGGTCATGTACAAGGCTTCCAAAAAATTATAGCCTTCTATTACAATATACCCGATTGTACCAATCAGTGTAAGTACAACCAGTAGAAACAGTGGAGGAAAAAGGCCTTTAAAAAGATGTAACAGCTTTGGCGAAATCATTGTGATTAATATGGTTGAAAATTATAACTTTAATC
This sequence comes from Ferruginibacter sp., assembly GCA_043769035.1. Taxonomy (GTDB): domain Bacteria; phylum Bacteroidota; class Bacteroidia; order Chitinophagales; family Chitinophagaceae; genus Ferruginibacter. The sequence goes on along the minus strand of JAYVJU010000078.1, from coordinate 11,314 downwards.
TCAAATGAAGAAGAATAAAAAAGGAATTAGTAATTGGGAATTAGTAATTGGAGCACTTAGTTTGCTACTGGTTATTGCATTTAGTTCCTGCGCTGTAAATAAACAGGTAGGCAAAGCCGCAACTACCATTCTATTAAAAGACAGTGCTGTTGCTACCGGCCATATCGGCATTTGCATTTACGAACCTGCAACAAATAAATACTGGTACAATTATAACAGCAGCCATTATTTTATACCGGCCAGTAATACCAAACTATTTACATTATATGCAGGGATGAAATATTTGGGAGATAGTTTGGTGGGGTTGAGGTATCAAACTCAAAAAATGGGCACTGAAATAATTACAGAGATAACACCAACAGGCGACCCAACTTTTTTACTTACCGAATTTAAAAACCAACCAGTTCTCAATTTTTTTAACCAACAAAAAAAAATAGTAATAAACAAATTAGAATATTTAAACCCATTAGGAATGGGCTGGGCATGGGATGATTATAAAGAAACGTATATGGCACCCAGGAGTGTCTTTCCTATGTATGGAAATGTGATTAAAATTAAGTGGGTAAGTAAAGATAGTCTCTCAATCTTTCCAAAGTATTTTAATAAAGAAAGTGAAAAAACAGATTTTCTTGATAGTGGTTTTAACCTTATTAAAAGATTTGGAAGTAATCATTTAATATTTACTTCAGGATTTGACAAAACCCAAAATGTAACTTTTGAATCAGATTTATTTACAAACATAAATTTACTAGAGGATACTTTACCTAATTTAGATATCACCTATACTAATGGTTTCCTTGTTAATATAGATAAGAAAAGTAAAATCCTCCACTCCCAACCCACCGATTCTCTCTTTAAACCCATGATGCACCGCAGCGATAATTTTTTTGCAGAGCAAACTTTATTAATGGCCAGTAACGAATACCTGGGTTATATGAGTGATGCAAAAATTATTGATACCATTTTAAAAACTGTTTTAAAAGATGTACCACAACGTCCTAAATGGGTAGATGGCAGCGGGCTGAGCCGCTATAATTTATTTACGCCGCAAAGCTTTGTGTACCTACTTAATAAAATGAAAAACGAATTTGGATTAGAAAGAATGAAAACAATATTACCCACCGGCGGTGAAGGCACATTAAACTCTTATTATAAAAAAGAAGCAGGTTTTATCTATGCCAAAACAGGCACTTTAAGCAATAACTGTGCGTTAAGTGGTTACCTCATCACAAATAAAGGGAAATTGCTTATTTTTTCTATTTTAACTAATAACTATATAACAGGCGCCACGCCAATACGCAAAGCTGCAGAACGATTTTTACAGGGTATCCGTGAAAAATATTAAAATTTCCTTCCCCTTCAGGCAACACAACTAAAAGTTGCAGTATCTCCTATACAGAACAGAAAAACCGTTTTTAATCTTTAACCTTTAAATTGTTTCGTTATGAAAAGAATATTTACCCTGCTGTTGTTTGCCCTTGCAGCATTTAGCTTTCCATCAAAAGCACAAAGCGGCACAGTCTGCAATGCTGATTTCAGTTTTCAATATCTTACCGCTAATAATATAAAGTTTATCCCTGTTGTAATCGGCGATTCTTTTAATACACAACATTACTGGAAGTTTGGTGATGGCAGCGTTGCAAATACGCCATTGCCTATACATTTATACACTGCGCCGGGTACATACAGTGTTACCCACGTTATTATCAAACACAATAATAATGGTACCGTACTTTGTGCAGACACTACAATTAAACAGCTGGTGATTCAATCGGTAGCCTGTAACCTGCAGGCGTATTTTACTTTTCATGCCGACTCTGCAAATTTTTTAAAAATACATTTTGCCAATGCCACTGTTACTGCATCACCATCCGATTCTTTAAGATGGACTTTTGGTGATGGTACTTCTTTGAGTGGTTTAGCCAGTAATCCTGCTATAAGCAACCCCACGCATGTATATGCAAATGCCGGCACTTATAATACATGCCTGCGTGTAAAAAGAAATAATAATACCGGTACCACACCATGTGTAAGTGAAATTTGTAAAACAGTCGTGGTAACACAGCCATGTAATCTTGTTGCCAACTTTACTTCAGTGCCAGACCCAAATCATCCGCTACGTATAAAATTTACCAATACCAGTACCCCAATTGCAGTTACCGATTCTGTACGCTGGACGTTTGGTGATGGTACATCTGTAAGTGGTGTACAGGCTGATCCAAATGTGGCCAATCCTACACACAACTATACACAGGGCGGCACTTATGTAGTTTGCCTGAGAATAAAGAAAAATATCAGCGCTACAAATACACCATGTGTAAGAGAAATCTGCAAAACAATAACTGTACAATCGCCATGTAATATTCAGGTAAACTTTACCATGCACCGGGATTCTCTTAGTCCACGTAAAGTTTACTTTAATAATCAAACCATAGTAACAACCACCAACGCAATAGCCAAATGGAGTTTTGGCGATGGTACCTATGCCGGAACATGGAATGCTGTACATGAATATGCCCAGCCGGGAACATACAGGGTTTGTCTTACTATTCAAACTGAGCCTAATTGTGTGAGGGAAAAATGCGACACCATTATTATTCCGGCTACTGCACCATCCTGTAAAGACCTGTCGGTATTTAAGTTTGAAAAATTCAGTAACGACAATCAGAAATATAAATTTATTCCTCAGCATATTTTAAATGATGTGCAATACACCTGGACCTTTGGAGATGGTACAGGCAGCCACGACCCGATTGCCACACATCGCTATGCACAACCCGGAATTTATACAGCCTGCCTAACAGCATGGCGTGGCCCAAATTGTGCATCAACAACCTGTAAGGAAATTAGGGTATTGCCACAAATTAATTGCGACAGTATTCATGTAAGTTATAATTACCAGAGAGATCCGCTGGTGCCAAATAAAATTTATTTCTATGCTAATGGCAATTACCCGATACTGGATCAGACATGGACGATTACAAGGTTAGCGCCTGCAACCACGCCGCCGGTAATATTACACCAGAATAACCCGGTATATGTTTTTAATGACACCGGTTATTACAGGGTTTGTTTAAAAGCAATAACACTGGGTGGCTGTGTAAAAGAATACTGCAGTGTTATAAGAATTGAACATGTATTAAATAATGCTTGTTTGTTACAGGCTTACCCAAATCCGGCTACAACAGTTGTTAATGTAAATGTGCAGCTGTCTTTACCGGGAGTTATTGATGCCTATGTATATAATGCAATGAACGTACTGGTAAAAGAAAAACACCAGGCAGGTGTTGCAGGAAATAATATTGTAAGTATAAATATCAATGACCTTACAGCCGGCTTGTACACTATGAAAGTTAAATATGGCGGAAAAATTTGTTACGCCAGGTTCACTAAGTTATAACCTTGGGGGGTTATGTAATAAAGGTCCTGCGGCATTTATGTTGCAGGATTTTTTTATTTTACCTGAAATAAAATGGGTAAATATGTCGTTATAATATAATAAAATAGATACTTTTAAGAGCGCATTGATTTTATTAACACCTGTTGGTATCGTACAAACAGTAAAAAATTTATAGATATATTTGTCTTAAATGTAAACCCTGATGTCTGCCTTAGCCTTAATGTTTTCCCTAACAGCAACTATTTTCGGTATAAAAGCACCGGAAAACCATGGTATTGAAGCCAAGTCGGCGGTTTTTACGCCTTCAGAAAAATTCATTGCTCATAAACTCGGGGATAAAACAATTTCGTTCAGAGTGATACAATATGGCGAAACTGTTAATACCTGCTGTGTTAATGTACATGACGATGAAGTGACCTCAGTAAAAGCGGCACGATCCCTTTTAGAGCAGCAGGGAGGTTTACTGATAAAAATTGAGAACCAATTACAACGCAATGTAAATTTTCCATTTAAAGGTGTAATGTATTCATTTGATCCTAACAGGATATTTTCACGTACCGGAATTGGGCTTACCCTGAGGGTATCAAAAGGAAAAATACATCCGCTTGCAATAACTGAAGTAGAAAAATTTGCCACACACCTGCTGGAACTGATACCCGACAGTATTCCTTGTTTAATTGCACTGCACAATAATACCAATGGCGATTTTTCTGTTAAAACCTATCAGCCCGGCGGCAAAAGGCAAACTGATGCCAAACAGGTGTATGCAGATAATTGGCAGGATATTGATGATATAGCACTCACTACAGACGAAACGATTTATACCAAGATGGCTGCATTTGGTTATAACAGTATTTTGCAGGACAATGAAAATGTTTATAAAGATGGTTCGCTGAGTGTGTATTACGGGGAAAAAAACAGGCGCTATATTAATATTGAAACACAGCATGGCAAAACTGCACAGTATGGGGAAATGCTTGGCAAATTGCTGTATATATTAGGTGAAGAAAAAAAATCGGTAGCCAGCCTGGCGCCGCTGGAAATTGAGTAACCATTACCTCCCGAACATTTTATCCAGTTCATCTTTTTTAAACTCCAGGTAAGTGGGTTTACCATTAGGAGTAATATTAGGTGTGGTACAACCAAACAAAGCGTCTGCTAAAACTTTCATTTCTTTATCGGTAAGTGATGTACCTGCCTTAATAGATTGCTGCAGTGCCAGTGAGCGTAACAACTTCTCTCTTTTATTAAATTTTAAATCGCTGCTGAAATGCTTGTATTGCTCCAGCATTTTTTCTATTGCTGTTTTTTCGTTACCCTCATTTACATCGGCAGGTGTACCCTGAATTACAAAAGTATTGTTGCCAAAAGGTTCCAGTAAATAGCCTAAATGATTTAAGTCGGGTAAAAGCTCTTTTAATAAAACCGCATCGGCAGCTGCCAGTTCCATTGTTGCCGGAAACAAACTTTGCTGCGTGGCAATTGGTTTACCGTCAACAGCATTTATAAAACGTTCGTACAAAATACGCTCATGTGCGTTTTGCTGGTTAATAAGTAAATAACCTTTATCATTTTGTACAACAATGTAACTGTTGTGTATTTGAAAAAGATGATCGGTATTTGGTTGCTGGTTGCTGGCTGTATGCAATATTTGCTGCCGGGCAACAGTTGCTTCACCTGCCGGGTGTTCCGCAGGTTCATAAAAATCTTTCCAGTGCTTCAGTTCGCTTTTGCTTTCAATAAAATGGCTCTGGTGTTTTTTGGTAAACGTACTGTATAAAGATGATGATGTTGCGGTTGACTTTCTTTCTTCGGTGAAAGGTTTACTCACGGCATCCAGTTGCTGTATAGAAGCATCGAGTTCGAAATCGAGTGTGGGTGTAATACTGAATTGTGCCAACGCATGTTTTACCGCACTCTGCACAAAAGCATATACAATTTTTTCGTCCTCAAATTTTATTTCCTGTTTTGTAGGGTGTACATTAATATCCAGCTGTGCCGGGTCAAGGTCTATAAATAAAGCATACATCGGAAAGCTGTCCTTACCAATCATCTCATCAAATGCATTCATTACTGCATGATTGAGGTAAGCACTTTTTATAAAGCGGCTGTTTACAAAAAAGTATTGATCGCCCCTGGTTTTTTTGGCGGTTTCAGGCTTGCCCACAAAACCAAAAATATTCAGGTAATCGGTATGCTCCTGCACACTCACCAATTTTGCATTATAAGTATTACCTAATATCTGAACAATGCGCTGCTTTAACGTGCCCTTCTCTAAATGAAAAACCTGCTGACCGTTTGAAGTAAGGGAAAAGAAAATATCCGGAAAAGCCATTGCCACTCTTATAAATTCATCAACAATATGGCGTAATTCTGCAGCATTACTTTTTAAAAAATTCCTTCGTGCCGGCACATTAAAAAATAAATTTTTCATGGCAATGCTGGTGCCAACTGGTGCTGCTACGGGTTCCTGTTTTTTTACAATACTGTTTTCAATTTCAAGATAAACACCGGTTTCATCTTCCAGCCGCTTTGTTTTTAACTCCACCTGTGCAACGGCAGCAATACTTGCCAGGGCTTCGCCTCTAAACCCCATGGTTTTAATACGAAACAGGTCTTCAATATTACTGATCTTGGATGTGGCATGGCGTTCAAAAGCCATACGGGCATCAGTTTCGCTCATGCCCTTGCCATTATCAATAACCTGTATCAGTGATTTGCCGGCATCGTTTATAAAAAGTTTAATTTCACCGGCTCCTGCATCTACTGCATTTTCCAAAAGCTCTTTTACAGCACTGGCCGGCCGCTGAATGACCTCACCAGCAGCAATCTGGTTAGCAATGTTATCCGGCAATAATTGAATGATATCGGGCAAATTCCTCCTTTATTTAGGGGGCAAAAGTCGCAAAATTTTCTGACTAAATGGAGATAAAACTACACTAGTCCCAAATATCTAAAAAGCTTACTTCTGCTGTGCAATCATCCTGCAGCGTAAACGTAAAATTTTCGGGATTGATGATTATGGGGTGATACCGGCCTTCTTCTATTTGGTATATTTCTATTTTTTTAAACTGTGGGTCAATTATAAGATAATATTTCACCTGCTGGGATTGATACAATTCCATTTTTTCTCCCCGGTCTTTAGCAGCTGTTGAAGGGGAAAGAATTTCAGTAACTAAAACCGGAGGATAATCTAAATATTTCTTTTCTATTTTATCACATACAATTAAAAGGTCTGGTTGCACCACGGTATCCTCTGCAATCTTCCAATCGATAGGGATATAAGCTTTACATTTTTTGCAATTTTTTTCAAGAGCTGTTTTAAAACTTCCGTACAAATTTGCATTTATAATTTGATGCTGTGGCACCGGTGCCGGGCTCATTGCATAAGGCATCCCTTCAATTAACTCCCACCTGCCTTCCCAAAGGCAATACTCATCGTAGGTATAATGTGGGCGGAATTTTTCTGCAATGGACATATTGTAAAGTTAAAAAATATTTTTAAAAGTATTGGCTATTTAAAATACAGGATATTTGTTGTTATTAAGTATTTTTATAAGTATGAGAAAGCACTGTTTATTACTACTCGTTATTATTTTATCCGGCAAATTTTCAATCGCACAAAATAGTGCAGCAACCAATTGGGCCGATAGTGTTTTTAAAACCCTGTCGGATGAGGAACGCATTGCCCAACTAATGGTGGTTCGTTTATCAACTTATGATGCCAAAACAAAAACGGCGATCTTTTATGATAAACAGGTGGAAGAGCTGATTAAAAAATATAACGTGGGTGGTATCTGCGTTTTTCAGGGTAGCCCGGTTAAGCAGGCCAATATTATTAATGCATTGCAGGCCCAGGCAAAAACTCCTATACTAATGTGTATTGATGCAGAATGGGGTGTAGGCATGCGGATGATTGACAGCGTTTTGCCATTGCCACGGCAAATGATGCTTGGTGCGGTGTCTGATGCAGGCATTGCTTATGAGTATGGAAAAATTGTTGCAGAACAATGTAAACGTGTGGGGCTTCAGGTAAATTATGCTCCGGTGGTGGATGTAAATAATAACCCCAATAACCCGGTTATTAATGATAGAAGTTTTGGTGAAGACAAATACAAAGTAGCCTTGTTTGGTATTCAATACATGAAAGGCATGCAGGATAATGGTGTAATGGCCTGTGCCAAACATTTTCCTGGACATGGTGATGTGTCGGTAGATTCTCACTACGATCTGCCGGTGATCAATAAATCGATGGCGCAATTAGATTCGCTGGAATTATATCCCTTCAAAGAAATTTTTAAAGCAGGCATTGGCAGTGTGATGATTGCACACTTAGCTATACCTGCCATTGACAATACTGCCAACAAACCTACTTCCATCTCAAAAAATAATGTAACAGAATTAATGCGGAACCAACTGGGTTACCAGGGATTAACTTTTACCGATGCGCTGGAAATGCAGGGTGTAAAAAAGTTTTACCCGGATGGTGCCGCATCGGTTGAATCTTTAATTGCCGGTAATGATATGTTGTGCTTACCGGGTGATGTGCCCTTGGCTATTGCAAAAATTAAAGCAGCCATTGCAGATAAAAAATTGAGCTGGGCCGATATTGAAATGCATTGCAAAAAAGTGTTGCTTGCAAAATACCAATATGGCTTAACAACGCTTAAACCAATTATCACCGATAATCTTACCAACGATTTAAACAGTAAGGTAAGTGCAATGCGTAAACTAATTGCAGAAAATGCTTTAACCCTTTTACAAAAAACGGACGATATATTTTTCCCTTTGCCTGCACCGGTAAAACCAATAGCTAATGATGTAGTGTATGTAAGTGTTGGTGCCAGCAGCGATAATGCATTTGCAAAACGGATGCGTACAGATTATAAAGCCGATGTTTTTTATTTTAATTATACCCAGGATGCTGCAAGAATTTTATCAACTGTAGCCTTAATAAAAAAGCGGTACAAAAAAGTTATCATCGGCATACATAACTACAGCCGTACTCCTGCAAATAATTTTGGCCTGTCGGCTGCAGCTGTTGACCTGGTAACCCAGCTACAGCAACAAACCACCGCCATTACTTTTGTATTTGGCAACCCTTATGCTATAAAGAACTGGTGCGGTGCAAAAAATATTATTGCCTGTTACGAAGATGATGCCATCATCCAAAATACAGCAATAGATTTGTTGCAGGGAAAAATTACTGCTAAAGGAAAGTTACCGGTTACTGTTTGCGATACCTATCAATATGGCAGCGGCATTGTAGCGTCTGGTTTTTTTTTGCCCCGAACCAACCCGGACGAAGCAGGCCTTGACCCGGTTAAATTAAATGTTATTGACTCCATTGTAAATGATGCTATTGAAAAAGGTGCAACACCAGGCGGCGTGATGTTGGTGGTTAAAAACAGCAAGATCGCTTATCACAAAGCTTATGGCCATTATACTTATGATAAAGCAGAACCTGTTCAGCTGGAATCTGTTTTTGATATGGCTTCTGTTACAAAAATTTGTGCCACCACAATTTCGGTAATGAAATTATATGACGAAGGAAAGATAGACCTTAAAAAAACTTTAGGCGATTATTTACCCTGGGTTAAAGGCAGCAACAAAGAAAATTTATTGATAGAAAATATTTTATTACACCAGGCCGGGCTGGTGGCTTATATACCTTTTTATAAAGAAACTATTGACTCTGCCGGAAATCCTTCATCAAAATATTACACCACTACAATTTCAGATTCATTCAGCATAAGGGTAGCGGAAAATTTATTTATGCGGAATGCCTGGCGGGATACATTGTACCAACGCATTTTGCAAAGCCCTTTAGCAGAAACAGGAAAATATATTTACAGTGATAATGATTTTATTTTTTTAGGAAAGATTGTTGAAGCCGTAAGCGGACAAACTTTAGATGAATATGCAAAGGCTACATTTTATACGCCATTGGGTTTAACCTCCACCGGGTTTAAACCACGTGAACGTTTTACATTAAACCGTATAATACCAACTGAAAGGGAGAAAAATTTTCGCCAGCAATTATTGCGTGGCGATGTGCATGACCCCGGGGCAGCTATGTTTGGCGGTGTGGCCGGTCATGCAGGATTATTCAGTAATGCTTATGATCTGGCTGTGATTATGCAAATGCTTTTAAATGGCGGCAGTTTTAACGGAAAAAAATATCTGAATACAGAAACTGTAAAACTCTTTACTGCTTATCACAGCGAAATAAGCCGCCGTGGATATGGTTTTGATAAACCGGAAAAAGATAATGCTACAAGGCCGGAACCCTATCCAACTTTATCAGCATCGCCATTAACTTTTGGCCATACCGGTTTTACCGGAACCTGTACCTGGACCGATCCTGCACATCAAATGATATTTATTTTTCTAAGCAATCGTGTTAATCCCGAAGGTGGTGATAACAGGAAACTGCTGAACATGAATGTGCGGCCGAAAATTCATGAAGCTATTTATAAAGCAATGGTATATTAAAAGAGATATTCCTAATTAATAGCGAGGTGTTATCAATATAAATTGAGCAGAATAATTTTTAATTGCCCCGTCCTTTAGGTCGGGGTTTTAAAAAAGAGTTTACAGGGCTTTAGCCAAATTGCTAAATAGTAAAGGCATTTGGCTAAAGCCTAAAACAAATAAACCTTTTGTCCCCGGGCTAAAGCCACGGGGCAATTAATTCAATTCTTCCGAACTTTCCGGCAGCTTATCAAACTCTCCCTTAAAACAATAATAACCAAATATCATCAGGCCAATGGCGATTGGTGTAAATATGCTGATGATAATAACCCAGGGAATTGGTTTATTAATATCTTTTGTACCGGTACTGCTGATATTATGTATGGCACCGGTTACTAAAAAATAGATGATCACAGGTGCAATAACCATCCATACAATGCCCATTATTCTTTTTAGTTGATTCATAAAATTTATTTTAAAAGCAGACACGTTTTAAAACCTGCAAGCTGTATTAAGATTTAGTCGTTGATATTTTTATCTATTTTATTATTAAGATACAAAGCCCCGATTACAAAACACAATGCTGCCACACCGATGGGATACCATAAGCCTACCAACGGATCGCTGGTAAATGTTGTTGACAGCAATGTGGCGATAAATGGCACCAAACCACCAAACACACCATTACCAATATGATAAGGCAAACTCATAGATGTATATCTTATTTTAGTTGGGAATAGTTCTACTAAAAATGCTGCAACAGGGCCATACACCATCGTTACAAAAATGATCATTATCCAAATAAGGCCGATGAATTTCCATTTGAGGGAGTTTGGAAGAATTACATTTGAATATTGTGCTTTACCCTCTTTAACAAGAGGGTTTACGGTTTCGGGTTTTATTAATGTTGTGTCTTTACTAGTTGCATTAAACACAATGTTATTTTGGCTCTTATATGTTATAATATTACTGTCAACGCTTTTACTACTTATAACAGTATCAAGTGTATTTGATGCCCTAAGATTACTCATGTCGAATATTACTGTATCGTATAAATTTTTTAAATGAAATTTTTCAACATGACTATTATTTAAATCTTGCTTTGCTATTTTTTTTACATCCGCATCTTTCAACATCATATTAAATATCGGTCTGTAAAAAATCACCCCTAACAACATTCCAATCAGCATTATCCATTTCCTCCCTATCTTATCACTTAATGCACCAAACACCAAAAAGAAAGGTGTTGCCAATCCAATTGCCCATAATAATATTTCACGGTTCTGCATAAATTCAATCTTCACCGTATTCTCTAAAAAGGATTGTGCATAAAATTGCCCGGTGTACCAGATAACCCCCTGCCCCATTACCGCACCAAACAATGCCAGCAATACCATTTTAAAATTTGCTTTATGCCCAAAACTTTCTTTTAACGGATTG
>JAYVJU010000077.1:0-2927 GCA_043769035.1 Ferruginibacter sp. | reverse complement strand
AGTGGCAACATTTGAAGTTACCTGGAGTTTTAAAGCGAAGCATATAAAATAGTTTTTAGCTGCCTGCAATTGACCAAACAACACAAATATCATTACAATGATATTTGTCATAAACACCTCCACTTTGAATAGCTGCTTCTCTCCCTATATTTACCTAAATTGCAGCCTCAAAGTTCAAATGAAAAATAATGGTTGATATTTTCAGCAGTTAATTTTAGTTATTGTACAATCAACCATCTCCTTTGAACGAATAACCATGTTTTATGCAAAAAGAAGAACTCCGCAAACAACAGGCCTTAGAATACCATTCCAAAGGAAGGCCGGGCAAAATTGAAGTAGTGCCCACCAAAGAAGCCAAAACACAAAGAGACCTTTCATTAGCTTATTCGCCTGGTGTGGCAGTACCTTGTATGGAAATTTTTGCCAATCCGGAAGATGTTTATAAATACACCGCCAAAGGAAATTTGGTTGGCGTAATTAGTAATGGCACCGCCGTTTTAGGCCTCGGCAATATTGGGCCCGAAGCAGGTAAACCAGTAATGGAAGGTAAAGGTGTATTGTTTAAAATATTTGCCGATATAGATGTTTTTGATATTGAAATAAATGAAACCGACCCGGAAAAATTTGTGCAGATCGTTCAGGCACTGGAACCTACTTTTGGCGGCATTAATTTAGAAGATATTAAAGCACCGGAATGTTTTTATATAGAAACAGAATTAAAGAAGCGCTGCAAGATCCCCATCATGCATGATGACCAGCATGGCACTGCAATAATATCGGCAGCAGCATTAATAAATGCAGTAGAATTACAAAAAAAGAAACTGAACAAAGTCCATATTGTGGTGAATGGCGCAGGCGCTGCTGCAGTGTCCTGTATGCGGTTATACATCAGCCTGGGTGCCAACAAGGATAATATAAAAGTGTACGACAGTAAAGGATTGATTCATGCCGGCCGTACCGATCTTGATGAAACCAAGAAAAGTTTTATCTCCAACAGTAAGCCTTCCACACTTGCAGAAGGCATGAAAGATGCCGATGTATTTATTGGTTTAAGTAAAGGCAATGTGGTTACGCAGGAGATGGTAAAATCAATGGCAAAAAATCCCATCATTTTTGCCATGGCAAATCCTGATCCGGAAATATCTTACGAAGATGCTATTGCTGCACGTAAAGATGTGATAATGGCTACCGGAAGAAGTGATTATCCTAACCAGGTAAATAATGTTTTGGGCTTTCCGTATATTTTTCGTGGTGCTTTGGATGTAAGAGCTACAACAATTAACGAAGCAATGAAACTGGCTGCCGTAAAAGCTTTGGCTGCACTGGCTAAAGCTCCTGTGCCCGATATGGTTAATCTTGCTTACAACGAAAAGACAATTGTGTTCGGGCCGGAATATATTATCCCTAAACCTGTTGATCCAAGATTATTATCAACCGTTGCGCCGGCAGTGGCTAAAGCTGCTATGGAAAGTGGTGTGGCAAAAAATCCTATTACCGATTGGGATGCTTACGAACTGCAATTGAATCAACGCCTGGGATTAGATAATCAGCTAAGCCGTGTTATTGGTAATAAAGCAAGAAAAGATCCCAAGCGTGTGGTATTTGCAGATGCAGAGAATTTAAAAATATTAAAAGTGGCACAGCTGGCGCAGGAAGAAGGTGTGGCCTATCCCATTTTACTGGGTGATGAAAGCAGGATAAATAAAATTGCAGCAGAAAATGGTATCGACCTTGAAGGTATGCCCATCATCAATCCTAAAGCCGATGCTACGGAAGAAGTACGTAAAAAATTTGGCGACCTCTTTTTTGCAAAGCGCCAGCGCCGCGGTGTAAATAATTACGAGGCTTATAAAGCTATGAAAGACCGTAATTATTTTGGTTGTATGCTGGTAGAAACCGGCGAAGCAGATTGTATGATCAGCGGGCTGAGCAGGAATTATCCTGATACCATTAAACCTGCATTGCAGGTAATTGGTACCGAAGACGGGGTTAAAAAAATTGCAGGCATGTATATTATGCTTACCAAACGTGGACCTTTGTTTTTAGCAGATACCACCATTAACTTTAATCCGACAGCCGAAGAGCTGGCAGAGATTACTTTATTGGTAGCAAAAGAAGTAAAGGCATTTAATATCAAGCCACGTATTGCCATGCTCTCTTACTCCAACTTTGGCAGCAGCGAGGGAGAAGAGGCAAAACTGGTGCGCCGTGCAAGAGAAATTGTAAAACAAAAAGACCCTGATTTGGTTTGCGATGGTGAGGTGCAGGGTGTAATGGCATTTAATAAAGACATCCTGAAAGAAAATTATCCGTTTAGCGAACTGATCAACGGAGAAACCAATACACTTGTATTTCCAAACCTGGCGGCAGGTAATATTGCTTATAACCTGTTGCAGGAAATTGGAGGAGCAGATTCTATTGGCCCGGTATTGCTTGGTTTAAAAAAACCGGTGCATGTATTACAATTGGGCAGTTCCATCCGGTCTATATTCAATATGGTTTTAATTGCCGTGGTAGATGCACAGATGAAATGCAAAACCGATACCAGGGAAGTAATTAAAAAAAGTAAATGGTGGAAACGGTTTAAAAAAACCAGCCACGATTTGTAAATGGTTTTAAACAGAAATATTAAAATCAGGTTATCTTCGTTTTAGACAACAGCAAATAAACAGCAACTATCAATGATTTTTTTCACCCATTTTGGCCGTTACCTTTTAATGATCAGGGGCATGTTTACCAAACCGGAAAACATGCGCATGTACTGGAAAGAATTTATGCACCAGTGTGTGGAAATTGGTATTGGCTCACTTGGTATTGTAACAATCATTTCTGTTTTTATGGGTGCGGTTAGTGCAGTACAAACTGCCTACCAGTTGGTAAGCCCGTTAATACCAAAATCAACCATTGCACAAATTGTAAGAGATACT
>JAYVJU010000076.1:0-9577 GCA_043769035.1 Ferruginibacter sp. | reverse complement strand
TCTGCAAAAGCCAGTCCTGCACCGGTTCCAATTTGTGCACCCACAATACCGTGGCCGCCAAAAAAGCCAACATCTACACCAAAAATGTGCATACTGCCGCCTTTTCCTTTGCTGCAACCGGTAATTTTACCATATAATTCGGCCATAGTTGCCTTGGGTGTAACCCCTTTGGCAATTGCCAAAGCATGGCAGCGGTAAGCAGTAATAAATTTATCATCAGGCTGCGTTGCCGTCATACAGCCGGCAGCTACAGCTTCCTGGCCAATATATAAATGGCAGAAGCCCCTGATTTTTTGCATTCCATACAATTGACCGGTCTTTTCTTCGAACCTGCGTAATAAAAGCATCAGTTCGTACCAGTATAAATAAGTTTCTTTAGAAAACTTTGTTGCCAAGGTGTGTAATTTTAGGCGGCAAAGATAAGGGTTTTAGGTTTTCAGTTTACAGTTTGATATTTGATTTTTCAGGTTGCCAACAGTATGGCGGCCATTGAGGATAACTAATGAGTTTTTCAGCCAAATTAGTACCCAACTACCTTATTAAAGTTACTGTGCCTTTATATTCCATTAATTCGCCATTATTGTTTTTAAAATTCAGCAAATAAATATAAGCGTTCCGGGGTTGGGCTACACCTTTAAAAGTACCATCCCATCCTATACCATACTTGTTGGAGGTAAATATTTTTTGGCCATAGCGGTTAAAGATGGTAAAACTATAGTCGGAAACCTCCTGTGTAATAATGGGTTTAAAAATATCATTTGTACCATCTTTATTTGGTGTAAATGCATTGGGTATATTTACCGGAATGCAGTTGTAGTTTCTTTGTAAAACAACAGTGTCTTTTCCTGTACAATTATTATTATCGGTTACCGATAAATAATAAGTGCCCGGGTTATTAACCGCAACAGCACTGGAAATATCGCCGGTACTCCACAGGTAATTTTTATATCCCGGTACAGTGATATTGAAACCAATGCCGTAACAAATTAACTGATCGGCAGGTAAAAAGTTTTTGGGCATGGTATCAATGGCTAAAACAGTAAGTGTATCTGTTGCAGAACAGTTATTAGCATCGGTTACAGTAACCCAGTATTTACCACTATTGCTAACTGGTAAACTCGGTTGTGTGCTGTTATCCTGCCATAAATAACTGTTGAATGAGCCCGGGCTAATTGAGGTTGATCCGTTTGAACACAAGTTTCTATCTGGCCCAAGGTTGGGTTTGAGGTTAGCGGTTACAGTTAAGTTTGTGGTGATGACAGAGTCGCAACCGAGGCTGGTAAGTAAGGTGTCTTTATAAATACCTGATGTGGTTTGGTTAGCACCGGCAGCAAAGTAAGATTGCCCCTGGCAGATGGAGGGATTAACAGAAGTGAATTTTCTATTGATTGTTAGGTTAAGGGTTATAATGCTGTCGCAACCTGCGTAATTTGGAATTATTTGTACGTAGGTGCCATTGCTATCATACAAATTATCGTTTAATAAGTAGGAAGTACAGACAGAAATATCGATGCTGTTATAAGTATTTGCAGTGCAATCCTGACTCATTTTATGCACAAAATTGTTCCCACGGTCAGAAATAGCTGTTAGATTATAAATACTAATGTTTGGGTCAAAATCTGCTGTAAGTGTAAAATATCCGGTTGTGAGTACATTTCTCTGAGCATCAACAGAAATTGATTTACCCCCGGATACATTTCCATCTATTTGTTTTGCCCATACAAAAGTACCATTGAAATTCAATTTTAAAATAAAGGTATTATATCGTCCATTAGCCGTAAAATTGTAACTACCTGGGCCTGGATCAAAATCTGCAGTACCTGCAAAATCGCCGGTAACATAAATATTTTGTGCACTATCAATTGCAATATCACCACTATCATCATCGCCTATTCCTCCAATTTGCTTTGCCCATACAAAATTACCGCTAGCGTCTAACTTCATAACAAATGCATCTGTACCGCCAAATGGTGTCATATTGTATACCCCCGGTCCAGGATCAAAATCCCCAGAGCCGATAAAATAACCTGTTAGATAAATAGAATTATTACTGCCAATCTGGGCTGAGACTACAGATTCATAAGACAACCCGCCTGCTGACTTTACCCAAATAAAATTTCCATTTGCATCTAATTTTAAAACGAATACATCAAAGTTATCTACAGGCTTAAGATTATATATAGATATACCTGGATCAAAATCAGTTGTCCCATTATAATAACCTCCAGTAATAATATTGCCATCGTTATCTAAACATAAAGAATAAGGAACCTCTCCTGCATCTCCTTTTATATCCTTTACCCAAATGAAGTTTCCTGCGACATCGAGTTTTAAAATAAACCCATCTTGCCCTGAAGGGCAAGATAAATTATATACACCTGGGCCAGGATCAAAATCAGCCAAGGAACCATATACACCACATGTGTAAACATTTCCATTCTTATCCACTTTTATTGATGTACCTATATTATCCTGACTTCCTTGGCAGAATACATTTTTTTCCCAAATAAAGTTTCCTAAATTATCAAGTTTTAAAATAAATGTATTTTTAAACCCACTTATACTTACATAAAATGTTCCTGGGCCAGGATCAAAGTCAACATTTCCAATAAAGCTCCCTGTAACATAAATATTCCCTGACTGATCCAAGCATAATTGTTCAGGTTCAATATGACCAAATGGGTCTGTTCCAACTATAATAGCCCAAACAAAATTACCTCCTGCATCGAGTTTAGAAAGATACATTCCAGTGCCATTTACTGAAAGATTATACACTCCTGGTCCGGGATCAAAGTCAGCAGTACCTGTAAAGTAGCCAAGAGAATAAACATTACCTGCCCTATCAACTGTCCCATCTTTCGGAATATTGTATATAGTTCCTCCCATTTGTTTAGCCCACTCAAAGTTTACTGTTTGAGCTTGCAAAGAATTCCCATAAAAAATAAAAAGAAGTATTGATAATGTTTTTTTCATCCAGGAATAAATTACGAATTAATTCTTTTATGAAGTCAGGTAGTAAACAAAAATAATACAAATATCCCTAATACAAAACAGCAACTACATTACTTATCTTGCAGCCCCAATGCTTCAGCTTTATAAAATAGATATTACCCAGTTTAAAAATTACGACTTTAATTCTTTTGATTTTAAAGAGCGGATTGTTGGTATTTGCGGCCTTAATGGCAAAGGCAAAACCAATTTACTGGATGCCATTTACTACAGTTGCTTTACCAAAAGTTATTTTAGTAAGACAGATGCATTGAGTGTGCAGTTTACTAAAGACGGGTTTCGCCTGCAGGCAGATTTTGAAAAGCAAGGTGAAGCACAAAAGCTCGTCTGCATACACCGGGGCGTTGGTAAAAAAGAATTATTGCTGAACGATGCCCCTTATGAAAAGATGAGCCAGCATATCGGCAGGTTTCCTGCGGTAATGGTAGCACCGGATGATATTGAACTGATAACCGGCGGCAGTGAAGAAAGGCGACGTTTTATTGATACCGTAATAAGCCAGATGGATGGAGAGTATTTACTGCAACTGATACAATACAATAAAGTGCTGCAGCAACGCAACAGTTTATTAAAACGTTTTGCAGAAGAAGGTAAAACCGACTGGCCGCTTTTGGAAGTACTGGATGAACAGTTAATAAAACCCGGTAATTTTATTTATACCAAACGTAAAAATTTTACAGCCGCATTAATACCCTTAGTACAACAATTTTATGAAAAGATTGCTGATAATAATGAAATAGTAAGCTTACAATATGAGAGCCAGTTAAATGCAGGCAATTTTGAATCGGTGCTGAATGATAACCGGCAGAAAGATTTAATGCTGCAGCGCACCAATGGCGGTGTACATAAAGATGATATCAGTTTGCTGTTGAACGGACAGTCGTTTAAAAATACGGCGTCGCAGGGGCAACGGAAAAGCCTGTTGTTTGCATTAAAGCTGGCTGAGTTTGAATTATTGAAAGCCAATAAAGGCTTTGCCCCATTATTGTTTTTAGATGATGTGTTTGAAAAACTGGATGATAACCGTATGCAGCAATTACTGCATTGGGTTTGTAACCAAAACGAAGGCCAGGTATTTATTACCGACACCCATAAAGACAGGCTGGAGGAAGCATTTATTGGATTAAAAACAAAATATCAGATAATAGAATTATAAAACAGAAACCTGTTGGCGGAATTAATTTTTTAAATGCCCCGTAGGGGCAAAAGGTTGGTAGAAAAAATAAGATAGAGGGCAAAAGTGCCATAGGCACGGTAGATTTGTTGCTCTTTTCTGTCATGCCTACGGCATTTAGTTGTGTTGTTACTGTTTTTCTACCAACATATCGTCTCTGCCGGGACTGATTAAATTAATTCCACCAACGGGTAAGAGAAATAATTTTCGCCCATTTGCTACAGCAGCAAATAAACTAACTTTACACTATGGCAGAAATTTCTTTACAGGATGCGATACAGCAGTTTTTGCAAAAAAGCCGTTTAAAAAGCGGCATACAAGCACTGCGTATTGAAGATATTTGGGAAAATGTGATGGGTAAAACAATTGCCAGGTACACCGATAAGATCCAGATCATCAACCACACTTTATATATTACTTCCACAGTAGCGCCACTTAAAAATGAACTGCTTTATCAAAAAGAAAAAATTATTGAAAGGGTTAACGAAGCATTGGGTGAAAAGCTGGTGAAAGATGTTGTGATTAAGTAGGTAGTTTATTGGTTGTATGCACTTGTTAGCATCGCTTCCCAATAACCCAATTAACTAATTTTGAACAGGCCTTAAAGTATATCCTTCTTTTCGTAATAATTCTATCAGCCCCTTTTCTCCCACTAAATGCCCTGCACCAACAGCCACAAAAACACTTTCTTTTTTCATAATGGTGTTTAATTGTGTTACCCAGTTTATATTACGCTTATCTAATAAAATATCCTGGTTATCTTCCATGCCAAATTCGCTTTTGGTAAACAGGGTTAGCATTGCGGCTAATTGCTGTGTTTTATAAATTTTAACCATGGTATCAAAATATTTTTTGTAGGCATCAAGGCTGTCAATGGTTTTTAATAATTCCTTAGCCTGCTGTGTATATGGTATGCTGTCGAATACTGCCGCCTGAAAAGCCATTGTTTCCAAACCCTTTATTTCTTTTTTATTTGCTTTGGCCAGTTTCATTATTTCTTCTTCCACGCCGCTCATTGTTTTACACTTCAGCATTTTAGGGTAAAGCATCGCCATTAAAAAAAATGGTTTCATACTTTTAAACAAACCAATCGGGGTATGCAGGGAATCATTAAAAAAGGTTTCTACTTTTTTGTATTCAGCTTCAGTAAAAAGTGTTTTTAAAGTAGTATCACCCTTCATGTTCATCAACATTAATCCGCCAAACATTGTGGCCGGGTCATCCATATCCAGTTCCATATAAATTTCCTTAGCCGATTTAACAGCAGTTTTAAACTGTTCGCCAAAAGGAATATCATCTTTACAGATCAAATGAAATGTACCAAACAAATAACTTGGTGTTGCCAGTTTATTACCGCTTACTTCCCAAAGCAGGGTATTGTTGTCTGCATTTGTTTTTAAATGAATTGCTCCCGGCTGCGCTTTACAGGAACTGAATAACAATACCGCTGCAAGTATCCTGATTACCTTCATCATACCTAATTTTTTATAAAAATACAATTAAGATGTTATTAGGGTCATATAAAACATAATTAGATTACCTTAGTTAAGTAAATTATGAAACTGACCGTCTTATTTTTCAGCCTGCAACTTTCCTTTTTAGCTGCTGTTGCACAAAAAGAAATTCTTCCATTTGGCCAGATTGATAAAGCCGACCTGCTGATGCAGGATTGCACTTTTGATAAGGGGGCAGTTGCAGTAAAACTTATTGATTGGGGAAGTACTTATTACGACAGGGGTACAACCGGTACATCGCCTTTTAAAACAATTTTTGAAAGACGTATCCGCATTAAAATTTTAAAAGAAAAAGGATTAGCTGAGGCTGATATCAGCATTCCGTATTACGCTTTTAATAACGACGAAAAAATAACCAGGCTTAATGCCTGTACTTTTAATATTGATGATGCTGGAAATATTAAAATGAGCCCGGTAAAAAAAGAAGCTATCTACTCAAAAAAAATCGATAAATATTATTCAGCAAAGATCATTGCTTTTCCCGAAGTTAAAGTTGGCAGCGTAATTGAATACAGGTTTACCATGGAACGGGAAACCATGGGGCAGTTGAAAGACTGGTTCTTCCAGGAACGGATACCGGTACGTTACAGCGAATACGATTTAAAGATTCCGCAGATATTCCGCTTTTCTGTACAGCCATCGGTAATAGACAGTATGGAGTGTAAACAATCAGTATCGTACGAAAGATTAAATGCTGGCAACAGGTTAATTGATACCCGTGTTTTAAAAAGCACTTACATCATGCGTAATCTTGCCGGTATAAAAGACGAACCCTATATGGGATCGGCAAAAGATTATATGCAGCGCCTCGAATTTCAATTGTCGCAAATTGATTATGGCAATAATAATATAGTTGACCTAAGTGCAGACTGGAGCGATGTAATTACCGATTTAATGAAGAACGATAATTTTGGTATGCAACTGGAAAAAAATGTTACAGCTGCAACAGACCTTATTAGAACTGCCAATACAATTACCGATGTAGAAAATAAAATGCTTTTTATTTTTAATGCCGTTCGCAAAACTGTTAACTGGAATGAGCAGGAAGCTGTTTTTGCTGATAATAATATTATAAAAGCGTGGCAAACAAAAACCGGTAACAATGCATCGCTTAATCTTTTATTAATAAAGCTGCTTACCGATGCCGGACTGAAAGCACTGCCAGTATTGTTCAGTACCAGGGATAATGGTTTAGTGAATTCTCATTACCCTTTTTTAAACCAGTTTAATACTGTAATGACTTTTGTTGTTATTGCAGACAAATCTTTTGTACTGGATGCCACAGATAAAATTTCTAATTATAAACTTATTCCTGAGAAAGTGGTAAACTCGCCTGGGTTTATTATTGAAGGAGAAGCAGGCAGGTGGCGTAATTTTATTGCAGGCGATTATAAATATAAAATGACAGTAGCCGTACGTGGAGAGATTGACGGCAATGGAATAATGAATGGCGATGGCATGGTAAGCAGCAGTGGTTATGCCCGTAACGAACGTTGCGAAAGCTGGTTAAAAAGTAAAGAAAAATTTAAGGAAGATTATTTTACCAACCTGCATCCCTTTCTTAAAATTGAAAATATTACGGTAAATAATGTTGAACCCGATTCGCTGCCGCTGGAACAAAAAGTGCAATTCAGTACAGTGCTTAACGGTTCCGGCGGTTACCGCTATTTTACAATTAATCTTTTTTCGGGGTTTTATAAAAATCCTTTTATTGCAGATGAACGTATTGCTGATGTTGATTTTGGTTTTAAGCAGGAGTACACTTTATTTGGCAATTATACCATACCAGAGGATTATGTGTTTGATCAGTTACCCGAAAATGTATCGGTAATAATGCCCGACACCAGTATTATCTTTACCCGGTCGTTGCTGGCTGATGAAAATTTATTGAATGTGAAGGTATCAGTTGAATTTAAACAGGCTTATTATGCGGTAACTGATTATTCAGTTTTTGCAGCATTTTATAAAAAATTATTCGCCTTACTAAACGAGCCGGTAGTTATAAAAAAGAAAATTACCCCATGATAAAATTTTGTACAGCCCTTATTCTTTTTGTTGTTACCGTATCTTTTGCAATAGCACAAAAAAGTAATTATGATATTGCACTTATACCCGAGGCAATGAAACAGAATGCTTTTTCTGTAGTACGGGAGGAGCTGGTTGAGTTTGAAGTAAAGGCTGTTGACAAAGCTTATTACAGGGTTCATAAAGTGGTATCGGTTTTAAGCGAAGCCGGTAAAGGGGAATTATTTTTTTACGAAAGTTCTGATGACTTTCAATCGTTGGGAGATGTATCGATACAATTGTTTGACAGCAAAGGAAAACTGATACACAAATATTCAAAGTCTGATCTTACTAAACAGGCATATGGCAGTGGGCTTGTGCCTGATGGTAAAATTTATTACCTGGGTGTACAGGCTCCGGAATATCCTGTAACGATGCAAACAGATTACGAAGTAAAATACAATAGCTTGTGGGGCTACCCTAAATATATTATTCAATCGCCGGATCAATCAGTAATGAGTTCTGCATACACCATAAAAATTTTACCTGAACTGGATTTAAGGTATAAAGCAAAAAACACTGCAATTACTCCACAAATTTCAACTGTAGATAAGTATAAAGTTTATAACTGGTCTGTAAATAATTTGCCTGCCATAAAACCCGAACAAGGAAGTGGAAACGGCGATGGCCTTTTTCCTAAAATACTGATTGCACCAAACAAAATTGAATTTGATGGTTACCCCGGCGATATGAGCAGCTGGAAAAGTATGGGTACCTGGTATAATAACTTAGTTAAAAAAGACAATACCCTCTCTCCTGCACTGAGTACCGAAATAAAAAATATGACTGCCGGCATCAGCTCCGAAAAAGAAAAAATAAAAGCAATTTATAATTACCTGCAAAAAAATTTCAGGTATGTAAGCATTCAATTGGGTATTGGTGGTTTAAAACCATTCTCTGCCGATTTTGTACATAAAAATAAATACGGCGATTGCAAAGCACTGAGTAATTACATGCAGGCCTGTCTTGGTGCAGTAAATATTACAGCATATTCTGCATGGATTCGGGGAGACAGGTATCCAAATATTGTTGATGCAGATTTCCCCAGCGATCCATTTAATCACCAGATACTTTGTGTGCCTTTATCAGCAGATACCATTTGGCTGGAATGTACCAGCAATACTGCCGACTTTGGGATGCTGGGTAATTTTACCGAAAACCGTTCTGCCTTGTTACTCACAACCGATGGCGGTGTATTGATCAATACACCTAAAAGTAAATCTGTAAATAACAGGTACACCAGTAATACCAGTATCGATTTACGGGATGATGGTGCTGGCACTGCAATAATTCAGTTAAAAACTACGGGAGAATTTAAAGACGATATGCTGCATTATATTTTTGATCAGAAAAAAGATGACCAAAAAAAATATTTAGTAGAACAGCTGGGTTTTTTACAACCA
Organism: Ferruginibacter sp.; assembly: GCA_043769035.1. GTDB lineage: Bacteria > Bacteroidota > Bacteroidia > Chitinophagales > Chitinophagaceae > Ferruginibacter. The sequence continues at coordinate 413 of JAYVJU010000076.1, read as the reverse complement.
GATGCTTTTGAACTGGAATATGATAAGAATGATATGCAGGCTGCTGCCAAAATAAAACTTGCTATTGAAAAAATACCGGAGTTTACTGCAGGCAACAAAATGTTTTTAAATCCACGTATTTATAAACTATGGACATCTGCTTTACCAAAAGCTGAAAACCGTACCCAGGATTTTTATTTTGAAACACCTTTTATAAAAACAGACATTACTGTTTATAAAATACCGACCGGCTTTGTGCCGGAAACATTGCCTAAAGCAAAGGAACTGCAATTTGAATTTGGCAATTTTAAAAGCACTTACCAGTTCGACGAAAATAAAAAAAGTATTATTACAACAGCCTGGCTGGAATTAAAAGCATACAGGATACCTGCTGCAAAATTTATTGCCACTAAAAAATTCTTTAATGATGTGCT
>JAYVJU010000075.1:0-9060 GCA_043769035.1 Ferruginibacter sp. | reverse complement strand
TTGCAACCACGTTACAAAAACCAAATTGACTGAACTAAGAAAATATAAGCATTTAGTAGCCGTTGTTTTATTGGCAGTATATGCCTTTATAGCAACACCGGTTCAGCTTTGGCATCATCATACTTACCCTGCTAAAAATATTGCTGCATCACCGTCATTTGATAAAGAAAAAATAACCGAAGCCGGTAATAATAGTACTATAGAAGGTAATTGCCAGTTATGCTCTCATCATTATTCTATTTACAGTAACGAGGCAGTACCTGCATTTGAAATTTTTATTTCCTTTATCAATTCAAAGGATGGGTTCTATGCCCTTGCTATTCTTTTAGCACCTTATTTTAATTCCACCAACAAGGGCCCGCCTGCTGTAGCCTGATTTTTATTTGCATACTGATAGCTGCTATCAGTAGCTGATGTTTTCATTACATCATTCTTTCATTTTAAACATATACTCATGCCTGTATTACAAGCAACGCAGCTTGGCAAGCAGTACAATGGTACGGCTGCCTTAAGCAACCTTAATTTATCAATTGATAAAGGCGAAATATTTTGCCTGCTCGGCCAGAACGGTGCCGGTAAAACCACCACCATCAATTTATTTCTTGGTTTTACAGATGCCAGCAGTGGCAAAGCCACTATTAATAATGTGGAAGTAAAACCAAATGATACTGCTACCAAAAAGTTTGTGGCCTACATACCCGAAGTGGTACAACTCTATGGCAATTTAAGCGGTGTAGAAAACTTAGATTTTTTCAGCCGCCTTGCTGGGTTTAAGTATGCAAAAGAAATGCTGTCAGGGTTTTTGTCTAAAGCCGGCTTACAAACCGAAGCACATGCAAAACGGCTTTCCACATTTTCAAAAGGGATGCGCCAAAAAGTAGGTATTGCCATTGCCCTTGCAAAAAATGCTGATGTTATTTTAATGGATGAACCAACCAGCGGCCTGGACCCCAAAGCCACCGCAGAGTTTACCAAAATTTGTAAAGAGTTGGCCGCAGATGGCAAAACCATTTTTATGGCAACGCATGACATTTTTAATGCGGTAAATGTGGGAACAAAGATTGGCATTATGAAGCAAGGGGAATTGGTGCATACTATTAACACCGCTGACATAACTGCCAGTGAATTGCAACAATTGTATTTGGAAACGATATAATTGGTAAAGTAAAATTTATAAAAACTAAAAATCTATTGATGAAAAAAATTGGACTTCTTTTCGCTACTACAGTTGCATCTTTTGCTTTGTATGCACAAACTCCACAGCAAGAATCAGACTCTGCAAATAAAATAACTGTGCTGCAAGATATTATTGTTACCTCTAACAGAATGGAGCTACGTAAAAAACAGCTTCCACAAAAAATGGATATTATTACGAGCAGAGATATTGCCATGAACCCAAGTTTAGATGTTGGCGACATCATTAAAAAAATGGGAGCATTGGATGTAATACAAAGGCCGGGTGTTGCTACTTATGCCACCATCCGTGGCTTTCGGCCACCTGTGGAGCCGGGCAGAATAAATCCCGAAGTAACCGTATTGATTAATGGCAGGCCATCGGGCACACAAAACCTTGCGTTGTTTGACCCTAATAGTATTGAACGCATTGAAATTTTAAAAGGTGCAGCAGGAGCTATTTATGGTAGCAGTGCAATGGGTGGCATCATTAACATTATTACCAAACAATCGAAAGGAAAAATATCAGGAAATGTATTTGGTGGCTATGGTTCGTTTAAAACTTCTGAAATGGGTTATAGTGTTGGTGGCAACATCATCCCAAAACTTGATTTTAATTTTTCGGGAACTTTCTTCGACAGAAACGATGGTTTCAAATTTGGCAAAGGCAATCTGTTTAGAAAAATGCTGGGTAGTGAGCAGGTGGAATTATTTCCCACTACTGGGCCAAACGCCAACACAACAGTAAAAGAATTTGATACAGCCTATGATGGGCAAAAAAGGAATGGCACAAAAATGAATTACCGTTCTAATAGCCTCAGAATTGGTTATCAAATTAATGATAACTGGCGGATACAGGCAAGTGGTACTTCGTTCTCTGGTAGCGGTATTGAAAGCAGTGGCGATTTAAGATTATTAGATGCACAACAAGGATTTGCCAATCGTTATTTTAATACAGCCGATTTTTCAATTACCGGAAATATTAAGAAACACAAACTTAGTTTGCTTGGCTATGTAATGAAGGAAGAGAACAGTACATTCAATAACTACAATGGTACTACTGTAATAACTCCTTCGCCTACTTATCAACGCAGTGAGGGTATTGTAAAATGGAAAGGCTTGCAAGTGCAGGATGTTATAACAGTTAATAGCAACCTTAAAATTATTGCTGGTGCAGATTATAACGAAGCCACTTCTCAAACCCGTGCCTGGAACCAGGCAAATGCTGCTGGTAATTTTGCAGTTACCGAAAGGTCTCCTTTTACGCCGTTTTCTTACGTAAAAACATTTGCTCCGTTTGCACAAGCGCATTATACTACTTTAAAAGGAAAGTTGATTATTAACCCAAGTATGCGGTACGACTTTATCAACTTTGGCATTACCGCTACACCATTATTTGTAAACCTTACGCCTAAAAAAGAAACCAATCAATTTTTTAGTCCAAGCCTTGGCTTGCAATACAACATCACCAACGATTGGGCAGTACACTCCAACATTGGCAGGGCTTTTCGCTTTGCACAAGCCTTTGAAATTGCAGGATATTTTGAAGAATATCTTACCGGAAATAAAGTACGCATTACAACTGGCAACCCCGATTTAAAAAATGAGCAAAGTGTAACCGGGGACTTTGGTGTTAAATACAGTAACGCTAAAAAGGGGGTAAGTTTTGATATAACTTATTTCAGTACCAGAGTTGAAAACAGGGTAAGGCAGGTAGCCGTACCAGAAAAAGTAGGGCAAACACATACCGATGGAAGAATAATTGACCGGTACTTAACTTATACAAATGCCGATGAAGCCAAAATACAGGGCTTAGAAATAGAAGGTAGTTACGATTTTGGAGCGTTAAAAAATAATAAGTATGGCCTGAGAATATTTGCCAATGCCACCCATTTAATTAAAGCTGAGGACATCACTAATGGAAAAGGGTTAATACCCGATGCAGTTGTTAGAATAAGAAACGTAGCTCCTTTAAATATTGGTTATGGATTTGAATATGATAATTTCAAATCATTCTCAGTAAGGTTAAGTGGCCGCTACATGAGCAAAAGATACAGCCAGGATTTCGGAAACCTAAACCCAGCACTTCGTGGTGCTTTCATGGAATTTCCGAAATACATGACACTTGATTTTACAGCCAATTATACCATTGCTAAACAGCATGTATTATCATTAAGAATAAGCAACCTTACTGATGAAAATTATTACGAAACAAGAGGTTTTAATTTACCTGGGCGTAATACAACACTTCGTTATACATATCGCTTTTAAGTTTTAAAGTGAGCAGATAACCTGCTCACCTTTTTCATTTTTTTAAAAAATATATAATGTCATCTACACTTCAAAATGCAATTACTGTTTTAACCAACGCATTAATTTACCCGGTAATTCTCTTACTCATTCTTGGCATGGCTTACGCCTTATACAGCATGGGTAATATGCTGGTAGAAAGTTTTCAACGAAAAGGCAAACCAAAATCTATCAATAATTTAAAAGAGCCAAACGAAGAATTCAATAAATATCAAGGCATACAAGAGTGGAAAAAACAAGTTGATTTAGAACCGGCTGCTTCTTACTGGCAATTACACGATAGAACTGAAGTACAGTTAAAAAAGAAAATAAACAGGGTACGTACCTGGGTAAAACTTGGGCCCACCCTTGGCTTGGCAGGTACTTTAATTCCATTAGGTTCTGCATTAAGCTCATTGGCCAATAATAATTTTAAGCAATTGGCCGAAAGTGGTACCCACTCAATTGGTGCAACAGTTATGGGTTTAATGATTGGTGCAATTTGTATGATAGTAGTAAGCCATTATGAAAGATGGTATGCTATTGACCTTGCCGAAGTACGACATGCTATAGAAAAAGAAGAAAATTTACAAACAGCCTAATCTCTTCATCGTTTAAAAATAAAAAATGAATACATATAAACATAGAAGGGGAATGGGTTTGCTTTCTTCTAATGGTGAAGGGGATGACCCACTATCAGCCGTTGCTAATTTGTTTGATTTGGGTTTTGTGCTGGCAATAAGTTTTATGGTGTCGTTAATAATGGCACTTAATTCTATAAGCCTTACCGACCCAGAAGCAAAAGTTACCATTACTACCGAACGAAAAGATGGATTACAGATAATGGTAAAGGAAGGCAACAAAACTACCATTCGCCGTATGACAAAAAATATTGGCAGTGGCGATGGAGAACGATTGGGCGTAGCCTACAAATTAGAAGATGGCAGCGTAATTTATGTGCCGGAAGATACACAACCACAACAACCTGCAACAAATGAAAAAAAATAAAATAGTAGGTATAGCCTTAGTTGGTGTATTTGCATTTGCATTAATTTTTTTAGCCTATCGCTTTAGCCGTGTAGGTTCAAATAAAACTACCATACTTTTTATAACGGCCGATACCAAGGCAGAGGCTGTTGTAAGAGGTGCAGATTTATTTATAAGAAAGTTTCCGGAGCTATCCCATAAAGTTGATGTGGTAGTACGTACCGAAAGTAATTCACGGGAAGGAGAAGATATTCCACAATCGGACATCATGGTATTTCATGTACATGAAACTGAATTTTTAAAAAGGCATGAACCTTATCTGCTAAAAATTGGAAAACAAAGCGGTAGCGGTGTACCCTTTATTAAGTTAGCCAGCGGCCAGCCTGGCTTAAAGTACAGTGAGGATAAGTTAAAAGATTTGGGCTTACGCCGGGAAAAAATGGTGAACGAATATGTAGAGTATGGTTCGCCAACAGATTATATGAACTGTATAAGTTACCTCTTAAATAAGTACAATGGTTATAAACAAGTTGCTTACGAGAAACCAAAGGAAAAAATAAAAGAAGGTTTGGTAGTATATGCCAATGGTAAAATGGTAAAATTAGTTTCCAGTTGGGATGAATGGGTAAAAGAAGCAAAACCAAATCTTACAAAACCGGTGGTAGCCTACATGACGTACAGAAACATTGTACATGCAGAGTTGATGAATGTAGAAAATGTGATGATGGCTAAATTAGAAAAAGCAGGTTTTCAAGCGGTGATGATGTTTGGGTTTCCTAATGTAAATGTGCTAAAAAACTATTTGGTTGATAGTGTAACCAACAAGTGCAGGGCTAATTTGGTAATATCAGGCACATTCAAATTTTTAGATAATGCGGCTTTGCCCTGGTTGCAAAAAGCAAATGTACCCATCATTAATGCTATAGATATTTACGGGCCTACTATTGATGAATGGAGAGCAAGCCAAAAAGGATTAAGCAGTTTTGAAATTTCTTTTCAATATGCAATGCCTGAGTTTATGGGCTTAGCCCCTAATAACGTAATAAGTGGTAATAAACTGGAAGGCCGCATGGCGGTAAAAAGAGAAATACCTGCAATGACGGATAAGATTGTAAACAGAACAAGCCGTTTTATTCATTTACAAAAAACACCCAATGCACAAAAAAAGGTGGGTGTTTTATTTTGGAATTATCCGCCCGGTAAAGATAATGTTGGAGCCAGTTATTTGAATGTAACAAGAAGTATTCCTCACTTTTTAAATAGTATGAAAAAAGAGGGATACAACATTAGCGGTGCAGATTTGAATGACCCCAGAAGCCTGGAAAAATTAATTATGAAACGGGGCCGCAATGTTACAAAAGCTGCACCGGGTGAGTTGGATGCCATGGTAAAAGAAGGCGGTTGCGAATTGGTGCCAGTATCTGTTTACAAAAAATGGTTTGCTGAGTTACCTATTTCTTATCAGCAGTATGTAAACGATAAATGGGGTAAGCCCGAAGCATCAAAAATAATGACCATTCAAAAAAATGGCGAAGCACATTTTGTAATACCAACTATTAAATTAGGCAATGTATATGTAATGCCGCAAAGTAGCCGTGGCAAAACAGAAGAGATTGTGCAGATGTATCATAGTAACGACCTGCCGCCACATCATCAATACATTTGCGAATATTTATGGCTGCAACGTAATGTAGATGCCATTATACACACCGGTACACACGGCACACATGAATGGTTAGATGGTAAAGAAAGTGGTTTAAGCGAATACGATAGTCCCGAAATATTAGCAGGCGATTTACCAATTATGTACATCTATAATATGGATGTGGTAGGCGAAGGCTTAGTAGCAAAACGCCGTGGTGCAGCAGTAATTATTGACCATTTAACACCTGCATTGGGAGAGGCAGGATTAAGCCCCGAACTAAAAAAACTAAATGATTTAATTCATCATTGGGAAAGAGTAGAATCGGTAAACCCTGAAGAAAGCGAAAAGATTTTAGTTGACATAGAGAAGATGGCCACTAAAATGGGCATTAATAAAGATTTAGAAAAAACAGGTTGGAAACCCAACACAAAATTCAAACAATATTCACCCGGTGCATTAAAAGATTTGGTAGATGGTATTCATCAATATGTAGATGCAATAGGAGAACACTCAACACCATTTGGCCTGCATACTTTTGGCGTTTCTCCAAAAGGAAAAAACCTGGACGGGTTTACCGATATAATGGTTAAAGGCAACAAGCCCGAAAACAAATTGATTTATCAAACTGCTTTAGCCACAAGCGGAGAAAGAGAAATAAACAGTTTGATAAAAGGATTAAACGGACAATATGTAGAACCTAATGTGGGCAACGACCCCATTCGAAATCCCACAGCCATACCTACTGGCTCTAACTTCTTTTCATTCGACCCACGAACAGTGCCTGATACCTATGCCGATTTACAAGGCACTAATTTGGCCAACACATTTGTAGAAACGTATAAAACCGAAAACGGTGCTTATCCAGATAAAGTAGCCATGGAAATATGGGGCAGTGAAACAGTACGCCACCAGGGAATGCAGGAAGCACAGGCACTTTCTTACATAGGTGTAAGAATTAAAAGAGATAAAACGGGTAAAATAGATGGTGTAGAATTGATACCAAGAGAAGAATTAGGAAGGCCGAGAGTTGATGTTGTTTTTAGTACAACGGGTTTATACCGTGATAATTTTCCGATGCTGATTGAACTGTTTGATAAAGGGGTAAAGTTAGCCAATGAATCAAAAGAAGCAGATAACCCAATTAGAGCAAATTCAGAAAAAATTTATAAAAAATTAGTAGCTGGAGGTATGGATACCGCAACAGCAAGAAAAAGAAGTACGGTTAGAATTTTTGCTGAAGCCCCAGGCACTTATGGCAATGGCGTTGCAGATGCATCTTTAGCAAGTGGCAGTTGGGATAGTGATAGTGCAATTGCGAATTTATACATCAGTAAATCAAGCTATGGTTACGGTACCGATGTATGGGGGCAAAGTATGGAAAAAGAATTTGAAGATGCATTGAGTGGCTCCGATGCAGTAATACACAGCCGTACAACTTCATTATACATGAGTTTAGACAACGATGATTTTTTTGGCTATGCAGGTGCATTGGCACAAGGTATAAAGCATGTAGATACCTTAGAAAAAAGCCCAACCTTGTACGTAGCTGATTTAAGAGAAAAAGGCAAAGAACAATATGTATCTATAGAAAAATTTATGGGGCAGGAATTACGCAGCCGCTATTTTAATCCTGAGTATATAAAAGCAATGACGAAAGAAGGTTATGCTGGTGCCAGAGAAATTATGAAAAGTGTGGACAATATGTTTGGTTGGCAGGTGGTATATCCCGATGTAATAACCGATGAAAAATGGAATGAGTTTTATGAAGTGTGGATGAAAGACCGGTACGATTTAAAAACTACTGAATTTTTCGATGACCATAATCCGTATGCCATGCAAAGCATGAGTGGTAGAATGATGGAAGCTGTACGAAAAGGATTTTGGAAACCTGATGAAAAAACAAAACAAGACTTAGCAAAAACCTATGTAGAAAATGTAGTAAAAAATGGTGTAAGCTGTAGCTACACCACCTGCGACCATCCCGAGTTACAACAATTTATAAAAGGTATTGCCGCCACCAACTCTAACATCAATGCCGCAGATATTACCAAGTGGATTGCCAAAGTAGAAAAGGCAACCAACAAAACAATTGATGAGGCAATGGCAAAAAGAAAGGTAGAAAAATCACAGGCATTAGACCCCAACTATAAAATGCAAGATGAAAATAATCCAGCACAGGCAAATAAACCATTACCCGGAAGCCAAAAACAAACTACCAAAGTGCAGGGCTATAAAATGGAAGAGGAAAAAATTATAAAAAACGAACTCACTCAAAAAACAAATAATAAAAGCAGTTGGCTTATTTATGCCCTGTTAATTGCAACTCAAATAGGTTGCTTTGTTTGGGGTGGTTTACAAAGAAAATATACAAGTTAAAAAAATAGTAAAATGAAACAAATACTAAGCAATTTATTGTTACTGGCAATTTTAATTACCACAGTGTGCTTTAAGCCTTTTCACGACACACATATAAAGGTAATAAGCCCAACACTAAACAGTAAGTATTCAAAAGGGCAAACGGTTGATATAGACTTTAGAGTAACCTACGAACAGGCCATAAAATCAGTAGAGTATTCTATAACCGACCAAACGGGCAAGTCAATGCTTTCGCAAAATATTAGTGGAGATAACCGGAAAATTATAGAAGTAAAAAAACAGTGGCCCGTAGGTATAGCAACTCCTGCAATTCTTAAATTAATTATTAAGACAACTGATTTTAGTGGCCACAGTAATACAAAGAAAATTCAGTTTAGTGTAAATCTTTAAAATGCAACAAAGTAAAACATATAACCTTACTGACATTACAGGTATCATAAATTCAAGCATTTGTATTGTTCATTGTATAGCAACACCAATATTAATAAGCTTGGGAGCTTATTTTTTAGAGTCGCCAATATTTGCTTACGCATTTATAGCTATTGCATTAGTAACCATAATTAGAGCGGTTAAAAAAACTACATCTCATA
>JAYVJU010000074.1:0-17499 GCA_043769035.1 Ferruginibacter sp. | reverse complement strand
TATACCGACCTTGCCAAGTAGAAAAAACTAATACCTTTTATTAAATTTATTTTTGTGCAAAAACGTATTCTGTCGATAGCAATAACTGCATTATTGTTTTTTTCTCTTTTAAATTACGGCTGTAGTAAATTAGATACAACAGATATTGGCAGCGACCTTTTACCTGCCGTGGATAATGTAAATACATTTGACACTTTAATTACAATAGATGCTACACAGGGCATATTTAATCCCGATACCACAATTGTTAGTAATACCGATGACCATGTATTGGGTAAAATAAGCAACGACCCTTTATTTGGTACTACGGTGGCTAATATTTATGCACAGTTTAAGCCAACTTTTTATCCTTTTTATTATAATATCCCCAAAGACTCATTAATAGCTTTTGATTCGGTTGTGCTGTGCCTTAGTTACAAAGGAAATTGGGGCGATAGTATGTTGCCAATAGATTTACAGGTAAAAGAAATCCCTTACAATGTTGGTAATAATGGATTGTGGGATTCTCTTGCTTCCAGAAATGTCAATTATGCGCCAGCTACTGGTAATGTAATTGGCAGCACACAGGTTAATATACCAGGCTTAGGCAGTTATAAAGTTTATGCCAATCATAAAGATTCAGTAAAAAATCAAATCAGAATTAAATTATCAACCGCATTTGCAAATAAATTTTTTGCATTAGATACAATTGTTGCAGGTAATAACAGTTTTAGAACCGATTCTTTATTTAAAGCATATACAAATGGTGTGGCCATTATAGCCAGTGGCGGCGGCAACAGTTTATTTTATACCAATTTAACAGATTCGTCATCTAAATTAGAAGTTCATTACAGGAAAAAGAATGGAAATACTGTTGATACCACTTTTACTGCTTTAAAAGTATCTACGACAAATGCAACACCAGCATCTGCCACTGCCAATAATATTATACGAAACAGGGCTGGCTATCCGGTTTCAAATCCTGCGGCTACCGATATTTACCTGCAAACATCACCTGGTACTTACGCTAATATAAAATTCCCAGGGTTAGAGAATATTTATAACCGGGTAATACACAGAGCAGAAGTAATTATAGAGGAAATACCCTTTGGCCCAATAAGTGAGCCTTATTTACGTGCCCCTGATTATTTATATATGGATATAAAAGATACCAGCACCGCCGTTGGAGATAAATGGAAAGCCATATATTTTGATCTGAATCCAAATGCTACCTACGACCCGGATTATAAAATCGGTACCTATTTCCCTTTTAGCAATGCTGGCGGCGTAAATATTGATTTTTTAACTTTTGGAGGATTTAAGAGAAGTAAAAAAGATGTTTTTGGTAATGATATTAAATATTACAATTTTAATATCACCCGGTATGTACAGCAAATAGTAACAAAGCATACTCCAAATTATACCTTAAGGTTGTATGCGCCTTACGATATTAATTATCCTCAATATTTTAATACCAATATAGCTTTTCCCAACCGTTTGGCAAATGGCCGTGTAAAAGTAGGAAGCGGCACCAATGTTAATTACAAAATGAGGTTACGATTAGTATATTCAAAAATTTAAAACATTATTTATCAAGATAGGTGCATAAGTCCTCCAATATTTACGGAGGACTTTGTTGTTTACAACCCACACCCTTATCTTTGCAATCTTAAAAAAAAATAATATGCCGTATTTATTTACATCAGAGTCTGTAAGTGAAGGACATCCTGATAAAGTTGCTGATCAGATCAGCGATGCCTTAATTGATAATTTTTTAGCTTTTGACCCACAAAGTAAAGTGGCCTGCGAAACTTTGGTTACAACCGGCCAGGTGGTTTTGGCTGGCGAGGTAAAAAGTAAAGCTTACTTAGATGTGCAGGAAATTGCACGTGGTGTAATACGTAAAATCGGTTATACCAAAAGCGAATATATGTTTGAAGCCAACAGCTGTGGTATTCTTTCCGCCATTCATGAGCAAAGCGGCGATATTAACCAGGGGGTTGACAGGAAGAAAAAAGAAGAACAAGGTGCAGGCGACCAGGGAATGATGTTTGGCTATGCCACCAACGAAACAGAAGATTATATGCCACTGGCTTTAAATCTTGCTCATAAATTACTGGAAGAGCTGGCCGCATTAAGAAGAGAAAATAAAGCGATAAAATATTTGCGTCCGGATGCTAAAAGCCAGGTTACGTTAGAGTATGATGATAATAATGTACCGGTACGTATTGATGCAATAGTGGTAAGTACACAGCATGATGATTTTGGTAAGGATGAGGCTATGCTGGCAAAAATTAAAAAAGATATCATTAATATTCTGATACCAAGGGTAAAAGCAAAGTATCCTAAATATGCTCACCTGTTTAACAATAAAATTAAGTACCATGTAAACCCAACCGGTAAGTTTGTTATTGGGGGGCCGCATGGCGATACAGGTTTAACCGGCCGTAAAATTATTGTAGATACTTATGGTGGTAAAGGTGCCCACGGTGGCGGTGCTTTCAGCGGTAAAGATCCCAGCAAAGTTGACAGAAGTGCAGCATACGCCACAAGGCATATAGCAAAAAACCTGGTAGCAGCCGGTTTATGCAGCGAGGTTTTAGTACAGGTTAGTTATGCAATTGGTGTGGCACAACCTACATCTATTAACGTAGTTACTTACGGTACAGCTAAAGTAAATCTTACCGACGGCCAAATAGCTGATGCTATTATGAAAATGCCTTGTTTTGATATGCGTCCGTATTTTATTGAGCAGCGTTTAAAATTGCGTAACCCAATGTACAGCGAAACTGCTGCTTACGGGCACATGGGCCGTAAAAATGAAGTGGTGGAAAAAACATTCACTTCTCCCGATGGTAAATCAGTTAAGAAAAAAGTGGAATTGTTTACCTGGGAAAAACTGGATGCAGTTAAAGAAGTAAAAAAAGTATTTGGATTAAAATAGGCCCCCTCTAAATCTCCCCCGAAAGGGGAGACTTGCGAAGACCATAAGTTTGCAAAAGCTTATGGTTTTTTATTTGAGTATTTTCTAATCTAATTAATCTTTTGAATCCACCCAAATCAACGTTCAGACAAAGAATAAAACATAAATTTGCATTGTGAAAAATTTCAGACAACAACAACACCGCCCCAAAAAAAATACGCTGGTTACCGGCAGGCAGGCTGTAATAGAAGCCATGCAAAGCGGTAAACAGTTAGAGCGTATCTACCTGCAGAGTACTGTACACGGTGCAGTAATTGACGAGATAAAAAAACTGGCCGATGAAAACCTTGTACCCATTAATAAGGTGCCGGTAGAAAAGCTGAATAATTTCAATGTACACAATCACGAAGGTTGTGTGGCTGTAATAGCAAAAGTGCAGTACCAGAATTTACAGGATGTAATTTCGTTTGTGGTGGAAAATGGACAGACGCCTTTGTTTTTAATTTTAGATGGCATTACCGATATAAGAAATATAGGCGGGATAGCAAGGAGTGCTTTTAGTTTTGGTGTTAACGCCATTATTATTCCTGATAAAGGAGTGGGGGCTTTAAATGAAGATGCTATTTTAACATCGGCCGGTGCATTAGAACAGATTGCAGTGTGCAGGGTAAACAGTTTAATGAAAGCAGTTGATGAACTGCATTTAAATGGCATTAAAGTTTTTGCCAGCGAAATGAAAGCCAGCAAAAATATTTACGATTGTAATTTTACCGAGCCTTGTGCCATTGTTATGGGTGGCGAAGAAAAAGGTATTTATCCTGCCCTGATGAAGATATGCGACGAGCAAATAAAAATCCCCATGCCCGGGGATTTTGAAAGTTTGAATGTGAGTGTTGCTACCGGGATAATATTGTACGAAGCGGTGAAACAACGGAAATAAATAGAACAGGGTATGAGTCAAAGGCTTGAGAGCCCGTGCTTTTTAAATATGATTCATATTGCTATTCATAAGCAAATAGCTTTTACAGTTAATCAATAATTGGCAGAAATTGCGGTGTGAAATAACCATATAGATTCATTGAATAACCGATCCTGTAAATTATTGCATCTTTATCTCTTACCTGAATGTTAATATACATCCCTGATAAATTATTAGCCTGTTGGGTCTTTGCTTCATTTACATAAACCAGGAATCTTCTTATTCCAAAATTCCATGCTCCAAAACCGGCATTTACAGAATTATTTTCATCGAACTGGGAATTAACAGAACCATAAGTTGTCCATTGCAGGGGAATAAAGGCATATTCTGATGCTGTTGGAGGAAGGGGTGGCAGAATGTTATGTACCCTTGCCATAATGTTTTCCCATCCTATCTCCGTTTTAAGAATTTCAAGTATATCATTATTCCAGGAACCATTTTGGGCTCCTTTAAAATCTTTAATAATCGCAATCCCTGAAAAATTAATTTGAAAATTGTTGTTGGAAGGCGAATTCCAAAATCTGGGTGCAGGCAAAACCATATAATGTTTTGACTCGATTTGTAATGGTGACATAGTTGTAAAGTTTAAATTTTGTTTATAATAGAGAAACAATTCCAGGTAAGGGCTTATTTATTAGATGCTTGCCAATGATAAATATTTTACGATAAAGCAAGCAGGGGGGGTATTTTTTTCATATAAATGATTTTAATTTTTATAGCCTACTCTTTTGCAGGTTTTCGGCAATCCCTTTTAATAAAGTATATAATTAGATTAATTATAAATTTATCCATACCGCACCAGCAGCGATGTTTTAATTGAATTATAGGCTCTGATTTCTTTTTTAATAATACCTATTCCTTTTACCCAATAAAATATTGTACCCTTGTAGTTGGCGTCAGAAGCTGGTAAACCGTTGCTGGCAGAAAATTGATGTATTCCTGTATAGGTGTGTCCTTCAATAATAAGTGAAGGCAAAAAAGTATATAGATTAATTCCGAATGATTGTAGTGGATACCAAAAAGCATCTGCAAGGAAAAAATTTGTATCAATTACAACTGCGGGGTTCCCCAGCAGATTGAAATAATAAGAAGGGTAATAGTTATCTGTACTTGCAATACCCTTAAACCATTCCTGGCTGGTAGAACTTATAGTTAAAGAAAATTTTTCAAAATAAAAGGAAGCCTCACCTGGGTCAAAGCATAATATTCCACAATTAGTACCCGCCCTTCCCTGGTGAAATAAAGTTTCAAAAATACTCTGTGTAACTCTTACAGAGTCAGTAAAACCAGTTGCCGAATCTTTGTAAATAAAATACCTGCCAACAGGAAGCTGAACAAACTCCAGCGCAGCAGCATTCAATTTTATAGTTGGTGGCGGACTGGTTACTGCGCCTGGGGTATCTTTTTTACAGGCTACTAAAAAAAGTACAGGTACTATCATGCAACAGGAAATAATCTTTTTCATAATCTCTTATTTTAGATTAAAGGAATTTGTTTGATAACTCAAAAATATATTGGTGCTTTACCCATTCCTAATTGATAAATGCAGGCTCTCATTGGTAATCAGTAATTGCAACTTTTTGTTACCTGTTTGTGGTATTTTTTTATTTTTTTTGCAAAAAATGCAAATGAATTTTTGTAGATTGGTAGTTAATGCAATAAAAAAGTGGCTGAATTGCAGTTTTTACTAAATCTTTTTTTGAATGGAATCAAGTGATACACAGTTACGGTTTTTCCAGCATATTAAATCTATGTTGCCTCCACATATTTCCTTTGTGGATGAAATTGCCAATTTATTAAACATCAGTAACGACAGCGCTTATCGCCGAATAAGAGCCGATAAGCCTATTAGTTTTGAAGAACTGCAGAAACTTTGTGTTCATTATAAAATTTCGCTTGATCAGTTTTTAAATCTGCAAAATGATGCGTTTATTTTTTTTGGAAAAATCTACAGAGATACAGGATTTGGTTTTGAAGATTGGCTGGGGGAGGTTTTAAAACAATATACCATTATCAGCAGTTTTGAAAAAAAGAATATCTATTTTCTTTTAAAAGACCTTCCTTTTAATCTTCATTTTCTTATTCCGGAATTGACAGCCTTTAAGTGTTTTGCCTGGATGAAGTTCTTTTCTGACTACGACCCGGCAAAAGAAACAAAGTTTTCTTTTAATTATCCTGGATTTGAAAAACATAATGCAATCGGACAAAAAATTGTGGATGTGTATAATACCATACCAACCACAGAGCTATGGAATACAGAAGCCATAAATACCACTGTAAGGCAAATAGAATATTATTACGAAAGCGGTAACATCGTATCAAAAGAACAGGCAGTTGTTTTATTTGATAAGTTGATAGAATTGGTTAATCATATAGAAAAAGAAGCTGAACTGGGTTTTAAATTTAAAATGGGTACACTACCGCAAAAACCTTTGGCAGCGTACAGGTTGTTTAATAACGAAATGCGTTTAGGAGATAATAGTTTGCTGGCCGAAATGGGCGATATTAAAGTAGCGTTTGTTAATCATAGCTATATGCACTTTATTGGCACAAGGGATGAGGCATTTACCAAGGCAATGTTCAGGAATATGAATTATCAAACCAATAAAGGCACATTGATCAGTACCAGCGGCGAGAGGGAAAGGGTGAAGTTTTTCAACCAGATGAGAGAAGAAATACGTCAACGCAAGGCTGCACTTTTGTAGCATACTCTGTTTTTTTATATCTTTCATATACATTCTTCCTTATAAACGTTACCAGCAAAATGAATTTCTGATGGATCAGCCTAGTGCTCAGGTATTATTTTTTCAGCAAATAAAGGCATTACTGCCCCCGCAATTGTCTGTGGTTGATGAAATAGCAAGAGTGCTGGATATTAGTACCGATAGTGCCTACCGGCGAATACGTGGAGAGAAGCCGATCAGTTTTGAGGATACCTGTAAATTATGTGCCAGCTATAATATTTCTATCGAAAATTTTTTGCAGATACAGAATAATAATTTTGTTTTTACCGGAAACCTGGGCTATAGTTCACCGGATTTTGTAGAGCAATATTTAACTAATATGGCGCAGCAGTTCGAGTTTATGCGAAGCTTCGATCATAAGCACATTTATTTTTTACCCAATGATATTCCACCATTTGCTTATTTTCAGTTGCCGGAATTGTCAGCATTTACTTTTTTCTATTATAAAAAAAGCCTGCTTCATCTTAATGAAATGAGGGACTTAAAGTTTTCTGCAGGTAACCTGAATGAAACTCATGTAAGGTTGGGGAAGAAAGTGCAGGAAAGCTTTAACAGCATACCCTCAACTGAAATATGGAGTATTGATACCATTAATAGTATTTTAAGGCATATTTCTTTTTACAGGGATACACTGGTATTTGAATGTAAGGATGATATGCATTGTATTTATAGTCAGCTGGAAGAATTGGTTGGCCATATAGAAAAACAGGCAGAGCTGGGTTGTAAATTCTCTATTGGTAAAGCACCCGATAAAAATTCCGGATCTTACAGGATGTTTCATAATGATTTGATAACAGGTGATAATTGTGTGCTGGCAGAAGTGGGAGATAATAAGATTACCTACATTAATCATAACCTGATCAATTTTATGTACACCCGTAATAAAAATTTTAATGAGCATACATTCGATACTTTTCAAAATGCCATTCATAAGTCGACGCAAATAAGTGAAACAGGTGAAAAAGCAAGAGCAAAATTCTTTAATCGTTTAAAGGCAAAGATTAAGGCACATAAAGATACCAACGGCCTTTAGTATTTTATTTACGATTGTAATTTTACCGAGCTTTATGCCATTGTTATGGGTGGCGAGGAAAAAGGTATTTATCCAGCCCCGATGAAGATATGCGATGGGCAAATAAAAATCCCCATGCCAGGGGATTTTGAAAGTTTGAATGTGAGTGTTGCCAAAGGGATAATATTGTACGAAGCGGTGAAACAACGAAATGCTTAAAGTCGATGCTTTAACTTACTTAAATATATTTATTGTAATGTCAGATCTAAAAGTTCCTCCTGAAAATCGTAGAACACCTGTCTTAAATTTGTTTTTGCATCTGTACCGTAATTAACAAAGAAAATATGCATTACATTTTTGTTAGGGAAAAAGAAAAGATTTGCTGTATAGCCTAAATCTCTTCCTGAATGGCCGATACCGGCATTAATACCACGGTCTGTAAATTTCTGCATAATGCCATAGCCATACCGGTTAATGCCATCACTTTTGCCATAGGTCTGCATCATGTTTAAAGATGCTGTGCTCAGCAAAGTTTTTTTCAATAATAGGGCATCAATAAATTTATACAAGTCAAAAAGATTAGAATAAATTCCACCATAACCATTGCCGCTTCCTGTAACCAGGTTTGATACATTAATTAAAGAGTTGTTATTGTACAGGTCAAAATAACCCTGTGCTACAGAATTTGGCAGCTCATCTGTTGGTTGGTAATAAGTATTGGTAAGCCCCAACGGCTGCAATATTTTTTGGTGTAACAGTTCGTTATGTTTTTTTCCTGTAGCAGCTTCAATTATCATCGTTACCAGTATAGTATTGGTATTAGAGTAAATGGCCGTGTCGCCGGGAATAAAAAGCGGTTGTTTATTATAAATGAATTTTAATAATTCTTCCGGTGTCCATTTTTTGTTGGGATTATTTAAAACGGCTAAATAAAAAGCGTCTTCTTCAATTACATCGGGTAAGCCGGTTTCGTGTTTTAATAATTGTGCAAACGTAATACTGTTGCCGTTTGGTAAATCTTTAGTTATGCTTTGCGGTATCCATGTTGTTATCGGCAGGTTTAACGAGCGGTAATTTAAATTACTGTTAACAGAATCTTCAATTAATTTAAAAACCAAAGTGCCTATAAATAATTTGGTAATGCTTGCCGCTTTTGAAATGGTGCCCGGCACAAAATCAATATTGTTCTTAATATCGGCTTTACCTGCTGCACCAATCCAGGTACCATTATTATCTTTTACTAATAACGAAATGCCGGGCAAGCCTTTTCGTTTGTATTTGTCAACCAATGATTGTAATGCCGCATTTTTTGGGTGGCGGCTACTGGTATCAATCCAGGGACAGTCGGGGCCAATACTTCTTGTTTGCACAATTTGTGCTTTGCGGCATGAATAAAAAGCCAGTATAACAATAAAACATAAAATAAATAGCTTGTCCATAAAATTATATTAAAGGGTTAGTATTAATGTTTGGAAATTGGCTTGCTTATACCGATCATAAAACTGTTATACGGTAATAGCGGTACATATGATTTTACAAAAGGCAGTTGTAAACGTTGCTGATAATTTGAAAAAACACGAATAGGTTTTGTTCCCATCCTGTTTATTGTATAGCCCAGGCCAATTGTAAAGGTTGCCATTGCCTGCATACGGCCGATGCCTTTATTGTTTTTATATACTCCATCATCATCTAGCTTAAACTTGGCAGTGGCAGGTATAGCATGTAAATAACCTGCTCCTAAAGAAGTTTCTGCATCCAACCCTTTTAATGTTTTGTACCGGTAACCAAAATTTAAATAAACGGGTATGGCGTGTTGTACAAACCGGTGAAAAAAATATCCTGCTTTCAACTCTGCAAAAAAATCGTGGTGTTGTTTAGATGAAAAATTTTTTCCTACGCCAAACTCAATACCCGGATGTAAAATTTCTTTAAATAGGCCTGCAAATTTTCCAAAGGGAAAAGCGTTTTGGGTATTGTAAACCGCAAAGCTTTTATAGTAGCTTTTATTTTTATTCTGAGACCAGGCCACTACAGTAATAAAACAAAGACTTAAAATAATCAACAGTTGTTTCATGGTTTTAATTTTTAAACTTGAAGAATTATCGATAGTGTTTTAATATTAAGGTTGTAATATCAGCAGTGCCCTGTCTTGTTTTCTTACAGCCTTCGCCAGGCTTAAATAACTCCTTGATCTTACTCTTATCTCTCCAATATTGGTAAGTGCTACAGTATTTATATTTCTTACCTGGTTGTCGGTAGTTGAGTAAGAGAACCATTCTCCTAAATGATCCCAAACAGGTTTCCAGTACACTTTTTTATACTTCTTACCCAGGGGATAACCCGCAAAGCCAAAATTGTCTGAAAAAATTCCCGGCTTCATCATTACCCAGCTGCCGCTTGCATAAATTGTAGAGCCATTAAAAATATGTCCAACTCCTTTCATCAGTATATCGCCATTCATCGGCCCGCTTTTAACTGTGGCAGAGCCCGGGTGAGTAAAAGTTGCACCGGCATAGCAGGAGCCAATACCTACTTTTGTTGTTGAGTCGGTAAACGATGCAATTTTTCTTAAGGAAACATTGTGTACTGTGTCATTAATATTTTTATAATTAAAATTGTCTTCACCAATGCTAAAGGAAGAGAAACCTTTTTTGTAGAGCCCATGAGAATCGAACCACAGGTTACCGATAAGGGCTTTATGTTTTTTTAATAATTTTTCAATTTTAGCAGCAGCAAATTCGCTTTTTGAAGCCACAACGATCCGCATTCTCTTTTTACTGAATATGCTTTTTACAAAGGCTCTTGCTTTAACTGTAAAAGGTAATATTTCAAATTTTTTATCTTTGGAAATAACATAAATATTCAGGCGCTTTTCTTTTTTTGCTTGTGGCATTGCTTCATTTGTTGCCTGGCCAGCAGCATTAAGCATAGTTAGCAAAACAGCGATTGATAATAGCAGCGTTTTCATAAACTTTATTTTACTGGTTGATAATTTAGTTTGACAGAGTAAAAATATACTGGCAAATAAGCTTTTAGAAACGGATACCGGCAAGTGCTTTTTGGTTTGTTGTGGATTGCCGTATAATAGTAAAATCAGCAGGCAGTTGTAATTGTTACCTGCAATATTCTGATTATGCTTGTAACCCTGTAGCAGGTTTCCGTAAAAAAAGATGGAGGCATTACGGAAAATCCGTAAATTTATTTCAGTTATGACTGACAACAACCTGCAAAAAGAGTTATTCAACTACATCAAAAGCTCGTTACCGGCGCATGTTTCTATGGTAGATGCTGTAGGTGATCTGCTTAATATCAGTTATGATAGTGTGTATAGAAGAATAAGGGGAGAAAAACCCATATCGCTGGATGAACTTAAAGTAATATGTGAGCATTTTAATTTGTCACTCGACCAGGTTTTGCAACTGCACAGCAATAAAGTACTTTTTACCGACCTGGAAGCAAATGGCAGTGTTGTAAATTTTAAGCAGTATTTACAGGGGCTTATTCAGCAGTTACAATACTTCAACAGTTTTAATAAAAAAGAGTTGCTCTATCTTTCTAAAGATGTGCCGATTTTTCATTTTTTTTATTTTAAAGAACTGGCAGCCTTTAAATCATTTTTCTGGAGCAAGAGTATTTTAAATGAATCAGAATTTGAAAACAGGAATTTCAGTTTAAAAAAATTTGACAGTACTGAACAGTTTGAACTGGGAAAAAAAATATTGAATGGGTACAACGATATCCCATCTACCGAACTATGGAATTACGAGAGCATCAACAGCACCATTTTACAAATTGAGTATTACCGTGATGCCGGAATTTTTGAAACAACCGAAGACCTGAACATTGTTGTGGATAGTTTTGATGCCACATTGGCTCACCTGCAAAAACAGGTGGAAAAGGGAAGGAAATTTATGCCTGGTATTGGAGAAACCGGTTACAAGGCGCAATTAAAATTTTATATTAACGAAATTATTTTAGGCAATAACAGTATTTTAGTTAACCTGGATGAAACCAAAACAGTTTTCATTAATCATATTGTACTGAAATATATCAGTACTTCGGATATAAAATTTACAGTAAAAGCATTTAATAATTTTCAAAACCTGGTAAGCCGTTCTGTTTTAATAAGCGAAACCGGGGAGAAAGAAAGGAATAAATTTTTTAAAGCGCTGAGGGAAAGAGTGCAGGCATTAAAAAAATAAAATGGAACAAAAAACCCCTGTAAAACTTATCGAATGTCCCCGTGATGCCATGCAGGGCTGGCCACATTTCATCCCAACGCAAAAAAAAATAGACTACATCAACGCTTTATTAAAAGTAGGATTTGATACCATCGATTTTGGAAGTTTTGTAAGCCCAAAAGCTATTCCGCAAATGGCGGATACAAAGGAAATAATTGGCAATTTGCAATTGGCAAACAGCAAATCAAAACTTCTTGCAATTATTGCCAATGAAAGAGGGGCGGAAGATGCGGTAGTGTTTGATGAAATAACTTATCTCGGTTTTCCTTTTTCTGTGTCTGAAACTTTTCAAAAACGCAATACCAATTCAACAATAGCAGAATCGATGAACAGGGTGGAAGCGATACAAAACCTTTGTGTAAAAAATAATAAAGAACTGGTGGTGTATATTTCCATGGGATTTGGAAACCCTTATGGTGATGTGTATAATGAAACAATTGTTTTTGATTGGGTGAATAAATTAGTGGGTATGAATATTAAAATAATTTCGCTGGCAGATACAGTTGGCCTGGCAACTGCAGCACAGGTAAACAGTGTAACAAAATATCTTGTTAATGCTTTACCCGAAGTAGAAATTGGTGTGCATTTACATTCCACACCACTAAACTGGAAAGAAAAAGTGGATGCCGCTTTGCAAGCTGGCTGCCTGCGTTTTGACGGTGCTTTAAAAGGCATTGGTGGCTGCCCCATGGCTGATGATGAGCTGGTGGGTAATATGGATTCGGAATTAATGATTCCTTATTTTGAAAAACTGAACCTGCTTAACCATTTAGATAAAGTAGCATTGCAGCATTGCAGCCAATTAGCCGCAAGCATATTTATCTAATTCGTGTAATTCGTGTAATTTGTGGTATGGATTTTCATATAGAGTTTTCTCCAAAACATTTACCTCAAAAAATAAATCACCGGCATAAATTATTGCTGATGGGCAGCTGTTTTACCGAAAATATCGGCGACAAATTAACAGCCCATAAATTTTCAGTAGTACAAAATCCTAATGGCATATTGTTTAATCCTGTAAGTGTAAAAGAAGCGGTGGAAAACTACATCGGCAACAAAGTTATTACTGAAAACGATTTATTTTATTTAAATGAAGAGCACCATAGCTGGCAGCACCACAGCCGTTTTTCGGGCACAACCAAAGAAGATGCTGTGCAAAAAATAAATACTTCCACCAATACTGCACACCATTATTTAAAAGAAACGGATCTTGTAATTATTACTTTAGGTTCGGCATGGGTTTATGAGTTAACTGCTAAAGCAGCTAATGCAAAAACTGGTAATGTTGCAGCCAACAATCACAAAGCACCGGCAGATTGGTTTAACAGAAGGTTACTCAGCAATGCCGAAGTAATAGATTTACTGCATGCTACTATTGCACAGTTGCAGCAATTCAATCCCACTATAAAAATAATTTTTACCATTAGCCCGGTAAGACACTTACGGGAAGGCTTTGTTGAAAACAACAGAAGTAAAGCAGTGCTTATAAATGCAGTGCATGCAGCAGCAGAACATTTTGAAAACGTATTTTACTTTCCTGCTTATGAACTGGTGATTGATGATTTACGGGATTATCGCTTTTATGCAGAAGATATGGTGCATCCTAATTATGCTGCCACCAATTATGTTTGGGAAAAATTTGTTACTACCTGTATTGACGAGCCTTCGCAGGAATTGATGAAGCAGATTAACGAAATTAATGCCGCTATCAACCATAAACCCTTTAATGAAACTTCGGTTGCTCACAAGGCCTTTAAAAAAAAGTATCTTGAAAAAATAGTTGACATGCAGCGCAAACATCCTTATCTGAATCTTGCTGATGAGACAAAATTTATGAGTTGAAAAAATTATTATTCTTGCTGCCGCTGCTTATAGTTTCTTTTTTGTTTGCACAAACAAAAAAAGAGCAGTTGGTTTCATCGCCCCATAATGTTTATATTACTTTTAATCCACTGGGTATAGCTGAACTTCAAAGTACATTTGGTGCAGGTATCCATCTGCCATTTAATAACCGGATAACCTTTTTTACAGAAATTGCGGCCGTATTTAAAAACCCTGTTTATAAAAATCCAGATGATATTAAGTTCGGATTACGTAATATCACACAGTTCAGATACTATAGTAAAACCCGTAAACGGAGTACATCATTTATTGCTTTGGAAGCCCGGATAAAATATTACAGCTTTAATAATGTACGAACATTTATAAATGAAGTAATAAAAGATACTTTGAAACAAGTAAGCCATACAGCAGTTGCTTTATCAGTAGGGGGAGGCATTGTTTTTGGATCAAGGTTTCCACTTTCTAAAAATCAAAAATGGCAAATGGAACTTACGGCAGGTATTGGCGTAAAAAATAAATCGGTATTCTTTAGAAACATAAATAATAATTACAGTCCCGAATATGTGTTAGGCGGTTCAGGAATGCGTATACCTGCGATTGATGAGCCTGGAGGCATGCCTTATTTGCCTTGTGCAATTCGTATCTGCTATCTCATCCGCTAATGTATCCTGTCGCCCCTTACTTCTAAATTTTTCATCACTTCTTTTTCATATTTCAACCACTCTTCCCATCTTTTACGCACCAGTTTTTTATCAATATAGGTTTCGGCTAAATTTATAAACAGGGTATAATGCCCGGCTTCGCTTTCCATAAAGCGGCGGTAAAAATTACGCAGGTATTTATCATCAAGGCCTTCACTCAATCTTTTAAAACGTTCGCAACTCCGGGCTTCTATCAATGCCATGGTTAACAAATGATCTAATAAACGGTCTTCGGGGCTGCCCCCTTTTTTTTGAAACTCTATCAGCTTATTTACATATGCATCCTTACGTTGTTTGCCCAGCTTTAATTTTCTTTTGTGCAACTCGGCCAGCACCTGCCTGAAATGCCCCCATTCTTCTGTGACAATCGGGCTTAAGCCTTTAACCAGTTCTTCCCTGTCGGAATAGCGCTGAATTAAAGTGATGCAGGTGGTGGCAGCTTTTTGTTCGCAATAAGCATGATCGGTTAAAATGTCTTCCAGTTCAATTTCCACCAGGTTTACCCAGCGTGGATCGGTAGGCAATTGCAGGCCAAGTATATTTTTTACATCAATGCTGTCTGTTATCATAAAGCAAAAATAAATAAACCGGTTGGGTTTTATAAGCAGGGTTTTATTAAATTACACTTATAATTCACTATATGAGAATAGTTCCTTTTATTATTTCCGCTGCAGTTACTGTTGGCCTCATCTATGTTTTAAACACCAGTTGGAAAGTAGCCGGAAATAATACGCCTTTATTCGGCGCCTTTTTAAGTCCGCAACATGGCTTTTGGCAAAATGCCGAAAGTACCAATGAAGATTTTTCAGCCGATTTAAAATTCCCTCAACTCAACGGAAAAGTAAATGTATATTTTGATGACCGCCTTGTGCCGCACATATTTGCCGAGCAGGAAAACGACGCCTATTTTGTACAGGGTTACCTGCATGCAAAATTCAGGCTATGGCAAATGGAACTGCAAACACATGCAGCAGCAGGAAGAGCTTCGGAAATTGTTGGTGACAAAGCATTGAACCATGATAGAGAATTCAGGCGGCTGGGAATGGTATATGCTGCAGAAATTGCAGAACAGGAAATGATGAAAGACCCGGCAATAAAAGCTGAATGTGATGCTTATACTGCAGGAGCAAATGCATTCATCAGTTCGTTAACCGAAAGTACTTTACCACTGGAGTATAAATTGATTGGATATAAACCCGAACTCTGGAGCAATTTTAAATCTTTTCTGTTTTTAAAATACATGGCTTATGATCTGGCTGCACGTGAAGATGATTTTGAAATGACCAATGCAAAGCAGTTTTTTAGCGCCGATGATTTTTCAAAGCTATATCCTGCCATACAGGATTCATTAGATCCCATCATTCCAAGAGGAACACCGTTTCAACCACAAACTATTTTTCCTGTAGCTCCGGCAAATGCCGATTCGTTGTATTTGAATACTGCTATTACTGTAAGGGAAACTGAAAAACCCGAAAGAGGAAATGGTAGTAATAACTGGGCGGTAAGTGGAAAAAAAACTAAAAGTGGTGCACCTATTTTGTGTAACGATCCGCATTTAGGTTTAAACCTGCCATCGCTTTGGTACGAGATGCAGATCTCCACTCCGGCATTTAATGCTTACGGGGTTACTTTTCCCGGGGCGCCATCTGTTGTTATTGGATTTAACGATAGTTGTGCATTTGGTGTTACCAATGGCGGAAGAGATGTAAGGGATTATTATGAAGTACAATTTAAAGATGATACGAGGAGTGAATATTTATTCAACGGTACTTATCATTTCACAAAATTCAGAATTGATACTATAAAAATAAAGGGCCAGCCCGATTTTATTGATTCGGTTGCTTATGTACAATTGGGAAAAGACTGGTGCCCGGTTATGTTTGATAAAACATACAGCGGCCATACAGAAAGCAATACGAAAAATTACGCAGTACGATGGACGGCGCATGACCCAAGCAACGATTTAAAATATTTTAACCTGATTAACCGGGCAAAGAATTATGCAGATTACCAGGCAGCAGTAGTTAATTTTAAAACACCGGGACAAAACTGTGCTTTTGCCTGCAAGAATGGTGATATTGCCATACGCACACAAGGCGACTGGCCGGCTAAATGGAAAGGCCAGGGAGACTTTATAATGCCCGGCATAGACAGCAGCTATTTATGGCAGGGGATGATACCACAAAACGAAGTGCCTTACCAGTACAATCCCGAAAGAGGATTTATAAGCAGCGCCAATCAAAAACCAGTTGATGAAACTTATCATTATTATTTAGGAAGAAATTACCCGATGTACCGTGGCTTTCAGATCAACAGGAGGCTTACTGCAATGAATAATATTACGCCGCAGGATATGATGAATTTGCAAACCGATAATTATAACCCTGTAGCAGAAATGGTACTGCCATTATTTTTAAAGAACATTAATGATGCAGTATTAAGCAGCGAAGAAAAAAAATACCTGGAAATTTTAAAAGGATGGAATTTAAGAAATGATGTTGGATCAAAAGGTGCAACTGTTTTTGAACAGCTATGGGCTAATTTTCAGCAAATAGTTTTTGAAGATGAGTTTGCAAAAGCACCAAAAGTAATAGTGCAGCCTTTTGTAAGTTCTTTGGTGGAAGGCATACTGAAAGATTCGGCCTATAAATTTTTAGATGATATCAACACGCCGCAAAAAGAAAATTTAACTGATGCACTTACTGCTGCATTTAAAAAGGTAACACCGGTATTAATGAAAGCAAGAGCAGAAGGAAGATTGGAATGGGAAAAGTTTAAAGCCACACATATTCAACATCTGGCTAAGCTGGTGCCATTCAGCAGTAAAAATTTACCCATTGGCGGCGGCACACATAATATTAATGCTACAAAAGAAACACATGGCCCAAGCTGGCGCATGGTGGTTGAGTTAACTAAAACCACACAGGCTTTTGGTGTTTATCCCGGAGGACAAAACGGTAACCCCGGCAGTAAATACTACGATAGTTTTATTGATCAGTGGGCAGCAGGAAAATATTACCCGTTGTGGATGATGGCAAAAGGAGAGGAGAAAGATGCCAGGGTAAAATGGGTGATGAG
>JAYVJU010000073.1:0-5439 GCA_043769035.1 Ferruginibacter sp. | reverse complement strand
CCAATATCTGACCAGCTAAAAAATACAATCTCCAAAATAAACATCGCAAAATAACAGGTAATAAAAAACCGTCTCATTTATTAATGAAACGGCCTCTTTAAATTAATTAATTGAAGCTTTATCTAATAATTACCATTTTGCCATAACCTTTATTAAAGTACTTATCGGTTTTGTCTCCTTTTGCCTGGTACTTATCCAATGCCTGGCCATTTAAATTAGTTATTACCCTGTACAGGTAAACTCCATTAGCCAGTTTTTGTCCATACATATCTGTACCATCCCATTTAAATTCGGTGATGTTTCTGCCGATATGGATGGGGCCTAATTCATCTTTTGTTATTTCCCGTACTACTTTACCGGTAATGGTTAAAATCTGTATCCTTATATTCTGCGGTACTTCGCTACCTGTAACAGTAAATACAAATGCTGTTGATGTAGTAAACGGATTAGGATAGTTCAGCAGGTTTGATATCATTGGCTTATTGATAACACTGAATACAACATGGTATTCCAATACACCTGCTTTATTGCCTACTACATCTTTACCCGACACTATCAATTCATAATCACCATCAAGAGGGAAGTAAGGCATAAAATCTATACTGGCACTATTTTCACCACTGCCAAGGTTGGCAGGATTAAAGCGCATAGTATCACCAAAATTATAATTATGCAATGTATTATCGGGGTAACGCACCTGCACTTTTAACAGCGAGGTATCGCCTAATGCTAAAAACCGGCTTTCATCTTTAAGCTTGATATAAATATGCGGTTTGGATGCTACAATATCTTTGTTTAAGATATGTACGCCGTCAAAAGTTACATCAAGTAAAGGATTATAGTTATCCGGCCTTACATAAAAATCTTTAAACAACACATTATTAAAATGCG
This sequence comes from Ferruginibacter sp., assembly GCA_043769035.1. GTDB lineage: Bacteria > Bacteroidota > Bacteroidia > Chitinophagales > Chitinophagaceae > Ferruginibacter. Next base: position 4,548 of record JAYVJU010000073.1, on the reverse strand, counting down.
ACTGCTCGGGTTGGTCGTTATTTGGATTTACCTCTACAAACAATGTATTATTACCCGGATAATCTTTACTGTCTATTCTGTATTTAATTGACAGCGTATCGCCTGATATAAGAATTTTACCGTTTGGAATTGTAATTGGATGTGGCAGATTATTATTATCAGTAATTACAAATTTAAATTTCATGGCACTGTCAAATGCTGTTGGGCTTATGTTTTTAAATGCTACTTTAAAGTCAATCATTTCACCCTGATCCACAGTATCCTTCATCTGGAACAAAATATTAGGCGCAACAGCACCTTCCGGCACGGCCTGCCCGTTAATCCGCCAGTATCTTAACTGGTAAGGCGTGGCTACATCAAAATCGCTGTTATACATTTTTAACTGCAGGTAAGGGTACATAGCTGCATCAACAAAACTTAATGTAGTATCTGTTGCCGATGTTATTGTTTTAAGCAATGTTGACGATCCGGTGTTAGTAATACCATAAACACCAATATTAGTAATATCTATTGTTGGATTTTCCTGACTTTGACCACGCCAGTGTAAAAATTCCCATTTTTTAGATGGACCAAAAACAGGTGAGGTTATAGTACCTTCTGCATTTTTTCCATATATACTAAACTCGTAAGAGTGTTTCTGGCTTGGCCCGCTGTTAAAGCTGTAATTTGGCGCATAGCTGTTATCATTCTTTTTATAAACAAAAGTCCATAACCTTGGCCTGTTAAAAGAATCCACTTCGGCAAATCCTGCATTTTTAAGTTTAGTGGTTAACGAATTACCAACGCCGTAAGCGGCCTCATCCTGTACTTTCCAATCCTGTGCATAAGTCCACGGAAAAGTTGGATAAGCATTCGGATCTGACATTGAAATTCTTAAAACTACATAATAACCTGCGGGAATAGAGTCCATGAAATCTCTGATCTTTTTCCGCTGTGGTACACCTGCGCCTGCATTACCAAAACCGCCAGTGTATGGGAATTCAAAATTATATTGTGTTGTAACCGAACATGGGTTTCCGCTTCCCCACCTGCCCGGTGATCCGGGGTTAGCATTTTTAACAGGATCTAATGAAGCAGGGTTAAATAAAGTAAACACAAAGGTTTGGCCATTGCATATGTCCTGTATATACTGTGCCCCATTAATCTGCAAATTAAATTCATTACTTTCCGATAGACTGGTAGGGAACATCCCGTTATTGGTAACAATTATAGACGTTCTTGGATTAAATTTAAAATCCCGTGATGCGCTGTCTAATGTAATATTAGTATAAGCAGATTTGAAATGCTGGTAAACGTGTGACTGATTCCAGCCATTGGTACTTGCAGGCAGGTACACAAAAGAAGACGTATTCCATATTACAGTGTTATTGCCAACAGGCACTATTGATGTTCGCCAGTAATATACTGTACTATCGGTAAAAGTAATATTGGTGGGTTTAAAATCAATAACCCCGCCCGTGCCCGTAACATTATATGTTTTTTTAAATGGAGAATTAAACATTTCTGTAGTATCAATTTCCATTACATATTGCCGTTGCTGCAATAAGGGGTTTGAAGTGCTGGCTGTATAATTTATGTTTTGCTGGGTAACAATTGAAAAGCGGTGCGGATAAACAGGGCGTATCTCATCTTCATAAATGACGAATTCCTTTTCGGCACCATTATTCAATTCAGATAATTCTGCAACTTTATTATCTACATCTAGTGTTACTATTATTTTATTAAGCCCTTTGTCAGTTATAGGATTAATAGGTATAACAAAACTGAGTGAATCGCTGTACCGGATTGCCCGGATAAGTTGATTATAGAGTACTTTAACACTATCGTTGGGTAACTTGCGCTTAACAATAACCCGGATAGAATCGTTAATGGCCTTACCTATATTCAGCATTTTAACATCAACATTAAAACTGCCATCGGCAACTGTAATTACAGATGGGCTTACTTTTATTAACTGCGGCTCCATTATATAATCAGGTTTTGCATGTGCATTAATTTTTAATGCCGGGTCTGCCTGCAAAGTCATTTCCTCCAGGTGCATCCTGGTATAATGATCCAGCGATTGGTAGTTGCTGCCTAAATTTTGAATTACCTGCTTAATTTGCTGCCCAACCGAACCACCGTAATTGGTGATACAAAAATCTTTATATAATTCGGTGTTGTAAGTATCCAGGAAAGGTTCGATACCAAAATGAGAATCAGCAAAAAAACCAATACTTCCCTTCTGGCTTGTAAAAGTATATTTTTCTGATAAGGACATATTACCACTAAGGCGGCCGGGATCGAAATTGAAAAAATTACCGGCACTGCAACCACTAACATTAAAAAACGGATACTTACCCTGGTTTTGATATGTTTCGGGATTGCTGAGATTAAATGCCAGTGTAGATGCAGATGAATGACCGAAGTAAGTAATAAAGCTTAATCCCTCTTTAAATAATTGTTCTACACGGGCACTGTTTGCTTCCTGCACCGGGCCATTGCTTGATTTTGCAAAGGTTTCAACATGTGCACCATAAAAAGTATCTACAGCAATTTTTTTATACTCATTTAAATGATTTATAAAACTTTCAGTTTCTTCGGTTGAAGCACCACCCGATATATGAATCATATTTTTCATCCACGCTTTATCTGCAATAGTTTGATTCGTTGATTTTTGTGCAAGCTCATATTGCTTCATCTTTTCAAGATAATTACCCACTTCGTTTCCGTTAACAGCACCAATACGACCCACAGCAAATAGCGGCACTACCGTTTCTGGGTTTGCAACAAGTAATATATCGGATGCCGGCCATCCAAATGTTGGCACTAAGTTTAACTTGCCTGCATTAGGATTGTTTTGATTGGTATAATATTCATTATAGGCAACACCACGGCCAATTATAAATACAAATTTGGGTTTTACAATAAATTGCTGATCGGCATAACGGGCAAAATCTCTTACAGCAACCGGGTGTTTGTTAATACCAAAACCAAACTGCTCAGTTAGTTCATTAATATCGTACACTTTTGCAGTATAGGAGCCGCCTGCTGCCGAGCTGCGGTATTGCCGGTATTGCTCAACATAATTTATGCCGCTGCCATTATCATACAATGCAGGGTTACTTATAATGATATAATCGCCCTGGTTTGCCGCAGTTGCAAAATTTATAAATGTTTTACTTGTAATACCGGCACTTATAGTATTAATATTTCCATCGCCCTGGCTTATTAAATTAAACTTTCTTACCGCATCGGTAGAGGAAGGCAGCACAAATTTCACCTGTCCCGGCGTACCTATATCGCCAAGATACCTGCGGCCATTATTAATATCATACAATACCGGTTCTACACCGCTGGTATTAAAATTATTAATCACCAGGTAATTACCTGCTGCTGATGCTGTCAGTTCGAAATAAAAATTTGTTTCGTTATTAAAATTGAAAGTGGCAGGATAGGTAACAGAAAAATTAGACACTACAATACGGTCATTAGCAGGACTGGATGAATTTTCGCCTCTTATGCTTACCGGTAAATTGGTATTACTTTGCAGCAATGATAAAGGTAAATTTCTTACGGTATCTCTACGATAGGTCATAAAGGGCATAGGATTAGGATTGCCCGGTGTTGATAAAACTGCCGTATTATAAAACCTTGCCGACAGGTCCCTGGTATATAAAAAACTATTGCCAAATGCAGCTACTGTAAACATTACACTGTTGGCCGGGCCAGCAGCATATTTATTAATATTTGTAAAATCTTTGCTTAGTGCACAGCAGGTATTAATATCTCCGCTCGACCATCCTTCTCCAATATCAAAAGCAGATGAATATACTTTTTCTCCAAGCGGCACATTATACCCACGGTTTATCTGGTCTTTGTAATGCACTTCTAACCGGCGCATAAAATAAGCATCAGCAGTTAATGAATTACCTGCTACAGGATTAGCGCTCTGTGTGTACCGCAGATTTGCTGTGGCTGCATTAACGGTAAGGTAATACATAGCCGTGTCGGAAAATAAACTGTATTTATCATCTAATTGATAATCGGTATTTCTAAATAAGGTCTTGTCTGGTTTGCCATCATTCATCTCTCCCCAAAATTCCAGGTAATCGGCAACGCCTAAAACACCGGTAGCCACAGAAGTGTATAACCTTACTTCTTTTCCATTACGCCAAAGCTGAAAATTTTGTGCTGGTGTGGCAGATAAACCAATTGCGGCCAATGCAGGCTGGGTAATGCGGCACAGGTTATCTTTACCAACTTTGAATTTGTAATAGGTTTTACTATAGTCTATCCAGCTGTTATTTAATTGCGAAAAGCCTGCAGCTGCAAGCAAAAGAATAACACAGGTAAATAAAATTTTTTTCATAAAAGGTGTAATTACTTTTTATTCTTCTTCTTTTTTTACAAGGTTTATCCGTAAAGAAAAAATATGAGTGTATAATGGGCTGGATTGATTGGCAAGATTTGTAAATGCGTAATCAATCATAACATTTTTTATTTTGAATCCGGCTCCAATACTGGGCTGGTATATCCATACTTTTTTTTGATTTAAACTATCCGTAT
>JAYVJU010000072.1:0-11146 GCA_043769035.1 Ferruginibacter sp. | reverse complement strand
ATTTTTTATTAAAGACAAAAAGCGAAGTAAAAGAACGGCAGTACAGGAAGTGGAACAAAAGCCGGTTTATACTACAGGCAATCATAATAAAGTAAAAGGCAACAGCAATACTGTTTTTGTAGTTGCGCTGGAAAAATTTACTATTCCTGATAAAAAATATTTAGCGGTTCAAATTACTGAGAAGAACGGCGGCAGGCATTTACTCTTAAGAATTGGCAATAAGAATATAATGAAGTCAAAGAGATTACCCGATTTGAAATGACGACAGAACATCCCATAGCAGATGAAGTACTTGACCTGGTGAGTATTGCTTTGACAAAAGGCGAAAAGTACATGGCGTATAATAACAGCCTTTACTTTATTGATAAGAATGATATTCATTTTTTCAGAACAAAAGACGAAGCAGTAGAATTTGCAGAAAGCAATTTAAGTGACCGTGACCGATTTTCTGTACTTCATTTTAATTCATTAAAGGATGTTCTTAGTCAAATTCCATATGGCGAGCAGATTAGTCAGCAGTTAAACCTTGACCCGGATGCAAATGGCCTGCATAATAAAGACGGTAATCATTTTACAGATGCGTTAATAGACCATTTTGAATCACAGCAATCATTATTTAATTCACAATTAAAAACAAATGTTATGAACAACGACAATTTTCAGTATTTGAAAGATAACATCAAATACATGGGCTTTGGAGAAAACATGTACCGGGAACTGGAACGGAACCTCGGTGAGGGAAAAGCAGAGTTTCAATTAAACTTCGCTGCCGAAATTAATAAGAAGCCATTTGAGGCTACGCTTAATTTCCGAAAGTCTGATTCTACAGACATGTACTTTTTTAACAATTACAATGCTTCGTTGGAAAAAAGCAATGGAGAAAAAAATGACCAGACATTTTACCTGAACAAAGGCAAAGGAGTAACGGCCAAGGAAGCTTACAATTTGCTGGATGGCCGTGCCGTTCATAAAGACCTTACCACCAAAGAGGGCCAGCCGTATAAAGCCTGGATACAGCTTGACTTTGAAAACAAAGACAAGAACAACAATTTTGAAGTGAAGCAATTCCATGAAAACTATGGTTATGATTTGAAGGCAGCAGTAGAAAAATTTGCAGTTGCAGATTTGAATGACCCGGATAAATCAAAGGCATTGATGCAATCATTAGAAAAGGGAAATGTACAATCCGTAACTATTGAAAAAGATGGAAACAGTCACAAAATGTTTATGGAAGCCGACCCTCATTACAAAAAAGTTACCATGTACGATTCAAACATGAAAATGGTAGCTAAAGAATCGCTGGAGCAATACAAATCCGGAATTGATAAAGGCAGCAAAGAAGTAAAAGAAGGGCAGGAAAATGATAAAAAAAAAGACTTGAAACAAGAGTCTAAGCCGGGGCATGAAAAGAAGAATGATAAAACCCTTTTGCCCAAAAAAAGGGAAAGTAAAGGGAAAGGTTTAGGGGTGTCTTAACACATCCCTAAACTGTTTTAGTAATTATCAAATGAAGTACCATGGATATTCAGAATATAATAACATTGGAGAAACAGTTGCAGGTACTCGGTTTTCAAGATAGAGGCAGCTTGCTATTAAAACGCATCTGTTTTAAGCCTGATAACTTTTGTTTATTGCAGATGGTCAATAAACAAAAAGATGTAATGCTGTTCAATCTGTATTTTGAACGATTGCAGAAAAGTGATACTTATGTTCTGCATTACTACGATGTAACACTTCAGAAGGAGAACGGTATTTCAACTTTTCCAGTTGATGGAATCGTTCCTGCGGAATTAGAAAAACTAATGACGGCGATTGACTGGAAGAAAGCATTCAGCCTTGATGAAAATAAGCAATGGAATCCCAGCGATAAATCAACCTGGGAAACAGAATTGAAAATTTCCGGCATCTTCGAAAACCTTTCCATTCTTGAAAAATCAGAACAAGGAAAAGTTGTTGCATCTACATTGAAACAAAAGTTCTGGACAGGTACATTGCACCAGGAAATAGTAGGCTCAATCACACTTGTTAAGAACAAAGCAGATGTTAGCCAGCGGTTTTATATATCTGAAGATGGTGGTGGTATAACAACAGATGAAGCCTATCGCTTTCTCCAAAACAAATACATGGAAAAACAATTGCAGCTTAAAAGAAAGCAAACTGATAACGGAGTTGAATCTACTGATAAAGAATCCAATGGCACATCAAGCAGTGGGCTACTGAGGAAAAAGCGAATTGCAGGCAAAGGAAAACGAAACAGAGTTAGCCACGATTAAATTGTATGGACATCTTCCCACCTTTAACCTGCTTTTATAATGCCATTGCCGCCGATACTCGTATCGGTGCATCACATATCAGCATCTACATGGCATTACTACAGCTGTGGAATATAAGTGAAGGAAATAATCCATTTTTTATCAACCGGAATCTGGTAATGCAAACAGCTAAAATAAGTTCAAGGCAAACATACAATAAGTACATGAATGAATTGAAGGAGTATGGCTACATTAATTATGAACCATCCGAAAATCAGTTTGAATCAAGTATCATATACTTGAAAAATATAGAAATGAAAACGTAATCATAAATCAATTTCAATCAAGGGAGGTGTGATATGGTAAGTGTGAAACCGGAACAGATAATTGAAATTTTAAAGAGCCATAATGTGCATATCTCATTGGAGCAGGCAGCACTCATGCTGGACTTTATGTTTAAATTTGCTAAGTTATCATTAACGCAAAACAGAGAGACATGACAGCAGATTTATATATCCGGGTGAGTACAGATGAGCAGGCTGACAAAGGCTACTCACAACGGGACCAGGAGGAAAGGTTAAGGAAGTATTGCGAAAACAATCAAATAAAAGTTAGGCAGGTAATTTTTGAAGACCATTCTGCAAAGACGTTTAATCGTCCTAAGTGGAATGGTTTGTTGTTTGATTTAAAGAAGAAAAAAAATGCAGTTGATTTTGTTTTATTTTCTAAATGGGATAGATTTAGCCGTAATGCAGGTGATGCTTACCAAATGATAAATATCCTTCGCAAGTTGGGAGTAGAACCGCAGGCAATTGAGCAACCATTAGATTTGGCAGTACCCGAAAATAAATTGATGCTGGCATTTTATTTAGCGGCACCTGAAGTTGAAAACGACCGCAGGGCATTAAATGTTTTACTTGGAATGCGAAAAGCAAAGAAAGAAGGTAGATGGATGGGAGTTGCGCCAGTAGGCTACGCCAATAAGATAACAGAGGATGGGAAAAAGTATATTGCACCAATTGAGCCAGAGGCCAGCACCATGAAATGGGTTTTTGAAACATTGGCAGAAGGTCAGTTAAATGTTGAGCAGATAATGAAAGAAGCTTTTGCAAAAGGTGTGAAATGTTGCAAGTCTAATTTCTGGAACTCGTTGCGAAACCCTGTTTATTGTGGCCGTATATATTTATCCGGTTACAAGGAAGAAGAATCAAGGCATGTGCAAGGCTTGCATCAACCCATCATTTCGGAAGCACTTTTTTATGATGTACAGGATTATTTGAATGGTAAGAAAAAAACTTACCGTGCAAAAGTGGGTACTATGGATGAACTCCAATTAAGAGGCTTTCTCATTTGTCCAAAGTGCGGCAAACTGTTAACTGGAAGTGCCTCAAAAGGAAGAGGTGGGAGATATTACTATTACCACTGCGCCTCATCGTGCGGTGCCAGATTCAAAGCAGAAAATGCCAATCGTCTTTTTTCAGAAGAGCTGAAAAAACTGGTGCCGAAACCCGGTATGTCAGAAGTTTACAAGCTTGTTTTGCAGGAGGAATTTAAAGCTCAAACAAAGGCACAAAGAGAAGATGTGAAGCAAGTAAAGGTGGCTTTAGAAAAAGCAACTGGTGAGCTTACAAATGCCCGTAAACTTCTTTTAAGCAATGAAATAGAGCCATCAGAATACCGGTCTATTAAATCTGAGTACGAAAAGAAAATAACCGGGTTAGAATCAAAATTGATAGAGCTTTCTCAGGAAGGAAAAAACATAGAACCCTTGCTGAACAAGGCTTTGACAACACTTACTTGCCTCGACAAACTTTATGAAAAAGCGGACAATAAAGCAAAGAGAGAAATTATTGGTTCGATATATCCCGAAAAACTCGTTTTTGATGGATTCCATTATCGAACCGCTAGATTGAATGAGGCAGTTGCGTTGATATACAGTCTGGACAAGGGTTTCAGCGAAAAAGAAAATGGACAAACCGAGTCAATTTTCGATTTGTCCACTTCAGTGCCCAGAACAGGATTCGAACCTGCACATCCTTGCGAACGCTGCCACCTGAAGGCAGTGCGTCTACCAATTTCGCCATCTGGGCGGCTTTGTTAACTAGTTAATTTGTTTACTGGTTAATTAGGAAACCTGTTCACAACTAATTAACTAATAAACCAGTTAGCCAATAAACCATCGGTGGGTTGCAAATTTAAGGGTAAATTGGTTACGCCGATTTTTTGAAGAAGTTTTCCAGCCAATCATTATCACACCTGCAATAACCAGTATGGTTCCAAAAATTTGTGCAGCAAAAATTTGTTCGCCTAAAATAAAATGGGCTTGTATAATAGTACTTACCGGGCCAATACTGGAAACAATGGCTACATTATTAGAACCCATCTTTTTTAATCCTGCAGAAATTAAAAAAGATGGAATAACAGTTGCCACGACGGCAATCAGGATTCCATACAGCCAGAATTTAGTATTACCAGATTCTACTACTGTAAAGTTGCCATTGATTACAAAATGTAACAGTACCCCTACTGCTGCAACCGTCATGGCATAAGCAGTAAATTTTGTAGCGCCAATTTGCGGAATTAACTGGCCGCTGCCAGCTACAAAAAACCCATAGGTAATGGCACATAAAAAAATTAGCAGGCTGCCGTAATAAAAATTGGGATTACCGGTATCTAATTTCAATTCACCGTAAAATGCAACCGCAGTGCCAAAGTAAGTTAGCAGTAATGCCAGCTTTTGAACAGTTGAAACCTTTTGTTTAAAAAACAAAGTTGTAATCAGCATTGTAATGGTGGGATACAAAAATAAAATCAATCGCTCCAGCCCTGCAGAAATATATTGCAGTCCCACAAAATCTAAAAAGCTACTGAGATAATAACCCGATAAGCCCAGCACAATTAAAAACCACCATTGTTTACCGGTCAGTTTTTTATTCTCCTCCTGGTTGGTTTTATAAAAAGCAACTATTAAATAAAAAGGTACTGCACAAATCATACGTACCGCCAGTAAACTCAAGGCATCAACTTTTATATCGGCAAATGCTTTTTTTACAATTACGGCTTTGGTAGAAAATAAAATTGCACCGATAAAGGTTACAACAAACCCTGCAACAGAAATTTTTATTTTAGCCTCGTTACTCATAAAAAAATTAACCCCGACGAACAGTATCGGGGTTTGGAAAATGATATTTATACTTTCCTTAAAATTGCAAATACAAAATGTTAGTCAATAATTTCACCCCTTTAGGGGATGGGGTTATGCACTTACATTAAAATCTCTTAAAGCATCGTTCAAACTGGTTTTTAAATCTGTGCTTGCTTTACGTTGCCCGATAATTAATGCACAACCCACACCAAACTCACCAGCGGGGAATTTTTTGTTATAGCTGCCGGGTATCACCACACTTCTTGCAGGCACCCTGCCTTTCATTTCAACCGGCGTACTACCGCTTACATCAATAATTTTTGTTGACTGTGTCAATACCACGTTGGCACCCAGCACCGCTTCTTTTTCAACGATCACCCCTTCTACCACTATACAACGGCTGCCGATAAAACAACCGTCTTCAATAATAACCGGGCTTGCCTGTAATGGCTCCAATACACCACCAATACCTACACCACCACTTAAATGCACACCTTTACCAATCTGTGCACAACTGCCTACTGTTGCCCAGGTATCAACCATGGTACCTTCATCAACATAAGCGCCAATATTTACATAGCTTGGCATCAGCACCACATTCCTGGCAAGGTAAGCGCCATATCTTGCCACAGCATGAGGCACAGCTCTTACACCTAATGATGCATAATCACTCTTCAATTTCATTTTATCGTAAAACTCAAAAGGTGGCAATGTAAATGTTTCCATTTGCTGAATACCAAAATACATCAGTATAGCTTGCTTTACCCATTCATTCACTACCCAGCCACCCTGAGCAACAGTCGAAGGGTCTGATGGCGCAGCAGTTCTTAACCTGCCCTTATCCACTTCTTCAATAGCTGCCCTTACTGCATCTGAATATTTAGTGTCTTTCAATAATTCCCTGTTACTCCAGGCTTCTAATATTAAATCTTTCATCTTTTAAAATTTTTGCAAACATAATAAATAAAATAGTTGATTTTTGTAACCGGGCATTTTTATGGCTATTTGGCTGAGGTGGCAGAGTTTATCCTGAGGGACGAAGGACACTCTTCAACTGAATATCTTTATTCAGCCAATTTGCTACCCTTTATCAAATAGCTACCCATTTTTAATTTTGAAACAAACACAAAACATATTAATTCGTTTACCCAACTGGTTGGGAGATATGGTAATGAGTACTGTTTTTGTAAAAGCGGTACAACAGCAATATCCCAATGCTGCAATTGATGTAATTGCAAAAAAGGGCATTGATTTTTTACTGGATTATTTTCCAAATTATAACCAGCATTTTATTTTTGATAAGGAAGCCTACAAAGGCTTAAGCGGCGCTTATAAATTTGGCAAACAATTACAGCAACAAAAGCAGTATGATATTTTTTTCTGCCTGCCCGATTCATTATCATCGGCAGTAATGGCTTATGGAACCGGCGCAACAAAAAGAGCAGGCTTTAAAAAAGAGTTGCGTTCTATACTACTCACCAACGCTTATCAAAAGAAAAAAAGTCTGCACCGTGTAGAAGAGTATGTAGATCTATTGCAACAATTTATCAAAACAACAATTCCTGTGCCTCCTGTTGAATTAAATCTTCCACTAAAGGAAAAGAAAAATGCGGTTATCGTAAATATCAATTCCGAAGCAAGCTCAAGACGATTGCCTGCAGCAAAAGCAGTAAGCATCATTAACGCAGTAAGAAAACAAATTACAGAAGAGATCATTTTGATTGGCAGTCCGAAAGAAAAAGTATTTGTTGATGAAGTGTACCAGCAACTACATGACAAAAGCAATATTACCAATAGTGCAGGAAAAACTACACTGCAGGAATTAATAAATTTATTAGGCAGCTGCCCTGTTATGCTGACTACCGACAGCGGTCCAGCACATGTTGCCAACGCATTGGGCACACATACTGTAGTTTTATTTGGTGCAGGCAACGAAAACAATACTGCACCTTACAATAAAACCAACCGTTCTATTATCCGTCTTGCACAATTGCCTTGCGAACCTTGCGTAAACAACACCTGCAAATTATACGACGCACCAAAGTGCCTTGCTATGCTTGACGAAAATACAATTGTACAACAGGTTATTACTGCAATAAAAACAAAACAAACCAGCTGATGCCTTTTACAAAAGATATAGAAACCTGTATAAAAACATTACAAGATGGTGGGCTTATCCTTTACCCTACCGATACTATTTGGGGTATTGGTTGCGATGCCACCAATGAAGAAGCTGTAGCAAAAATTTACAGTTTAAAAAAACGTGCTGATGAAAAAAGTATGATTGTTTTACTGGCTGCAGCAAAAGATTTACTGCAATACATTACACAACCCCCACCAAACATTTTCGATTATCTGAAAGAAGTAAGCAAACCAACTACTGTAATTTATAATGGAGCAATAAATGTGGCAGATAATCTTATCAATAAAGACGGCAGCATTGCCATACGAATTGTAAAAGATGAATTTTGCAAACAACTGGTTAAGCGTTTTAGAAAACCCATCGTGTCAACTTCTGCAAATATCAGCGGGGCGCCTTCGCCACAAAATTTTAGCGCTATAGATGCCGTAATAAAAAACGGTGTTGACTATATTGTTCAACACCGCCGTGATGATGTAACACCAACCGCACCATCAACTATTGTAAAATGGAACGCAGATGGCTCTCTCCATATCCTGCGTCCCTGATCTTTGTCGCTCTACACAAAAAGTTTACAACGCAATTCCTACACCTAACTGGGCACTCTGGTTAGTCCACTTATCTTTATTATCAATATCATTTATATTATTAAGGCCAATGGCATAACGGCCATAAATCCTGAAATGAGAAAGTTTTAATTGAACCCCACCCAGCATACTCAGGTCGCCACCTTTAAAAGCATTTTTACCATTTTCAATTAAGGTATTACTCTTATTAAGCAACACACCAAATTGAGAACCCACCTGCAATGCTAAAAGTTTACTGGCATTATAGTTCAATAACAAGGGGATACTTAAATATTGAAGTTGAACAGTGCCCAACTTATTAAATTTATATATATCGCTGAATTTACTGGAGCTGTCAACATTTACCTGGTTAAACAATACCTCGGGTTGTATAGCAAATTTTTTGCCCAGGCCTATGGTGGCAAAACCGCCAAGGTGGTAGCCATAAGTAAATTGATCTTTAAAAGTTTGTCCGCTTATTTTGTTAATGGTAGCACCTCCCTTGGCACCAATTTTAAAACTTTGCGAAAATGCAGTAACACTAATGATGCTGATTACAGCAGTTAATAAGAGCTTTGTTTTCATGATTAAAATAATTTAGTTATCTCCCTAACGTTCAAGTTATATGCCAATGGCATAAGGAGTTATCTAATGTTTTGTTAAGACAGTTTTTTAAAATGTAAACCCGGTTGTTACGGAGAAGATGGTACTCAATCTTTGAGAACTTGTTTCCGGCAAATAATAATCTAAATACAAATTAGGTTGTAAAAAGAATTTACCCACGCTATAAGTAAAATCAAATGACGCAGCAACAGACTGCACCTGGAATTTATTATTGGATTCTACCTTTTTAATCGCACTGAGTTTACGCAGGCGGTCGAATATTTTATTGGTGTGTGTTTGTGTAAGTTTATCGCTTCCAAAATTTATAATTAATGATGGGATAAAATCCAATTCATCATTTTTTGAAAAAACAGTATAAAAACTAAAATCGTGTTCAACACTTGCCGAAGCTGAAAAATAACTGGCCTTATTATCTGTTGAATCCATTGCAAAAATTGTAGTATCGCCTCTTGGATTTAGAGGGCGCCTTAAAACAAAACTTGCCAGGCTGGCCTCTTTATAGTTACCATTAGAAAAACCAAGCGATAAACCCGGCTGCAAAATACCTTTTGCTCTTTTTAAATATCCAAAAAAATCATTTTGGTATAATGACTTGGTGTTGTACTTATTTTTATCGCTTAAAAAACGGGTATAAGAAATCCCTGTTCTCACATCATCACCATAATAATCATAAGCCGCACTAAGGCCTGTTTGATATAATTCTAATTTATTGTTTACTGTACTGTTTGTTAAAAATCCGGTTATGCCAAAACTAAATCCTGTTTTAGTACGATATAAAACCGATGGCATTATTATCAGCTGGTTGGTAACCCCTGTTGCATTGGCAGCTTTGTTATCGGCACTAAAAGCTCCGTTACCAAAACCTATACTTACATCAACTGCATTTTTTGCTTCATCTTTCATCAATTTTAAAAACTCATCATTCCTCATCATCGAATCTAAAGCAAGTTTATCTTTTTGAGAAAGTGTATCGGTTTGTGCCACGGCACAAAAAGTTGAGATGGAAAATGCCAGTAGCAGCAGGTAATTTTTTTGCATACAATCCAATAAGGTTTATATAGACCGGGTAATTCAATTAAGGTTTAAAGGCTGTTATCAAACGTAAAGTTGCATATTTAAATTGTTTTAGCCAATAAAACCCTTACCTTTGCGCCCATTATTAATAACTGAGAATTACATGACATGCTCAGTTGCTGTTGAAAGAGACTACTACAGAACACTTTAAGTTACTCACTACAATCCCTGTCAGGGCATAAAAAACGACGGGGTTTTCCAACGGCCAAAGCATGACATCCTGAAGTTATCTGCCCTCAGGCAGGCACGGTCGGGAAATTACATGTGGCTATCACAAAACAAATTTAAATGAATGCATTTGAAGCCTTAGGCTTAAACGAACAATTAGTTAATGCTGTAACTGATATGGGTTTTGAAACCCCGTCTGAAATTCAGCAAAAAGCAATACCGGTATTATTATCCGGTACAACAGATTTTATTGGCCTTGCCCAAACAGGTACCGGAAAAACTGCTGCATTTGGCTTACCATTATTACAATTAATAGATCCATCTCAACGGCATGCGCAGGCATTAATTGTTTGCCCTACCCGGGAACTGTGTTTACAAATAACTAACGACCTTGAAAAATTTAAAAAACACAGCAAAAATATTTTTACAGAAGCTGTATATGGTGGTGCATCAATCATGATGCAGATACGTAACCTTAAAAAAGGTGTACAGATTGTTGTGGCTACTCCCGGAAGATTAATTGATCTTATAGAAAGAAAAGCAATTGACCTGCAAAAAGTAAAGTATGTAGTACTGGATGAGGCAGATGAAATGCTGAACATGGGTTTTAGAGATGATATAGATTTTGTATTGAAGAATACCATCAACAGGGAAAGCACCTGGTTATTCAGTGCCACTATGCCGCCTGAAGTAAGGGCTATTTCTAAAAACTACATGGAGAATCATAAAGAAGTTACCGTTGGCCGTAAGAACAGCAGTAATGCAAATATAGATCACCAGTTTTTTGTAGTATCGGCACAACACCGTTACGAAGCACTAAAACGTTTGATAGATTTTAACCCAGGCATGTATGGTATTATTTTTACCCGTACAAAAATTGATGCACAGGAAATAAGTGAAAGATTAGCAAAAGCCGGTTATGATATTGAAGCCTTACATGGCGACCTTACACAACAGCAACGGGATAAAGTAATGGGGCTTTTCCGTGATAAAAGCATACAACTTTTAATTGCAACAGATGTAGCTGCCAGAGGTATTGATGTAACAGGCATTACGCATGTAATCAATTATGAGCTTCCGGATGATGTAGAAGTTTATACACACCGTAGTGGACGTACAGGCCGTGCAGGAAAAAGTGGAATTTCCGTTTCAATTGTAACGCCAAAAGAAATATACA
>JAYVJU010000071.1:0-15289 GCA_043769035.1 Ferruginibacter sp. | reverse complement strand
ACCACCATAATATTGCTGAAATTCCGGCTTTCTTTTATACCCCGGTAAACCAGGTAAGTAATCAGCAGATTTATAACCAATGCAGGAATATCGAGTATGATTTTTAAGCCGCCAATAACCGGTGCATTATTCCAGGCATATAACATACCCTCATTAGTACTGCCGCTTTTGATAGCATTTTTTACTTCGGAATAACTATTGCTGAAATAATCAGGTACGTGAAGATTAAGCTTTGTCAGTTCGCCCAGTTTATCTAAGAAGGAAGTAAAATAATCACTCCAACTAAAAGCTACATAAATATTACCGATGGAATATTCCATTATTAAAGCCCAGCCAATTATCCACGCAAACAATTCGCCAAAACTTGCATATGCATATGTGTAGGCACTGCCTGCAACCGGAATACGGCTTGCAAATTCGCTGTAACAAAATGCAGTAAATGCACAGGCAATAGCAGTAATTACAAATAAGATAACCACACCCGGGCCACCATGAAAAACTGCGCCACCCAAACTGCTGAAACTTCCTGCACCCAATATTGCTGCTATGCCAAAAAAAGTAAGGTCACGTAAACTGAGTACTCTTTTTAATCCGCCACCACCATGTGGATCATCACTACCCTCTGCTAAAATATTTTCTATTTTTTTTGTGCGGAATAAAGAATTGGCCATGTTGGTTTTGGTTTTAAGAAAAAGTAAATTAAGAAAATATTTTTACTTAGAGGATTGATAGTAGAAATATTATTGAAATAGAAGAAAGGAATTCTTAAACCCTAAGGGTGTCAGTCTGAGCCTGTCGAAGACGGGTTAATTTTGTTTGATGTTTAATCTGAAGAAGACCTTGCCAATTTTTTAATTTCATCCCAATCTCCAACAAATAAAGCCTCCTTCTTTTTTCTCGACCATCCTTTAAGCTGTTTTTCCCACGCTATTGCCTGAGTAATATCTTGAAAGCGTTGAAAATACTTTAGTATAACCGGACGCCTCTTGAAAGTATAAGAAGACGCATTTTGATCATTGTTATGTTCCCAAATTCTTCTATCAAGATTATTGGTTACTCCAGTGTAATAACTTTTATCACCACACTCTACTATATAAACAAAATAGTTATGAGCTATTTTCATTATCCTGATTTATGTTTTATCAGTCTTGCTTATTTTAGTACGAAGTAATTTTTAAGTACAGGAGTTAAAGTGCAATAATTTCCTGCTTCTTTTGTGTATCAACCCGGCTTCGACAAGCTCCTGACAGTATTTAGTTTAAGCTGATAAATTTTCAACTCTCCCTCTCCATCAAATACGCCGCTAATTCCTGTAAAGGTTTTTTACGCACACTAAGTACAGCCGTATCTTCAAGGTGTTGTAATGCAGTTTGTTTATATTTTTCTTTCAAGGCAGCTGCCCATTCATCAACTTTGCATGCTTTAAATATGGTTAATACCCGTTCTACTTTATCAGCGGGGTTATCAGTCATCAGTTGCAATAATTCTGCTTTAGCTTCAGCCGATGCCACTTCCATGGCATGAATCATTAAGAATGTTTTTTTATTGGCTAAGATATCGCCACCAACCTGCTTACCAAATTTATCGGGGTTACCAAAGGCATCTAAATAATCATCCTGTACCTGGAAGGCAATACCCAGGTTTTTACCAAACTCATACAAATGTTTTTGACTGGCCGTTCCTGCACCGCCTAATATTGCACCCAATTGTAAACTGGCCGCAACCAATACAGAAGTTTTAAGCGTAATCATATTCACATACTCATCAAAACTTACTGTGTCTCTTTTTTCAAAATCCATATCCAGTTGTTGCCCTTCGCAAACCTGGCTGGCCGTAACATTAAATAAATGCAATACCTTCTGCAGGTTGGCCGGTTGTATCTTATTTAAATTTTCGTATGCTTTTACAAACATTACATCGCCGGCAAGCAGTGCGGTAGATTCGCCATATTTTGTATGCACTGTTTGCATACCACGCCGTACCGGCGCTTTGTCCATAATGTCATCGTGTATCAAACTAAAATTATGAAACAGCTCTATTGCGGTAGCTGCATGATAGGCATCTTCAGTAATCTCATCAAACAACTCACTGCCAAGCAATACACAAACAGGGCGGATACGTTTGCCGCCAATACCTAAAATATATTGTGCAGGATTATATAAACTTTCGGTATGATCCGGGAAGTGGCGAACATTGAATTTATCTTCAAATAGTTTGGAGAGTTCTAAAAACGAATGCATGCAATCTTATTTCTTCTTTTTGGTTTTTACTTTTGTTTCAACTTTTTTACTGGTGGCTTTAGCATGAGCAGGCACCCATTCATAATCAAGTTGCCTTTTACCTAAATTAGCGGCCACCACTTTTATTTGTACTTTATCTCCCATCCTAAATTTACGTTTGGTTCGCAGGCCCACCAATGCGTAATCGGTTTCATCGAGCCTGAAATCGTCATGTTCACTTAAATCTCTTACAGTTACCATGCCTTCACATTTATGCAAAACGGTTTCTACAAAAAAGCCAAATGAAGCCACACCACTAATGATACCTTCAAACTCTTCGCCTAAATAATCCTGCATATATTCCACCTGCTTGTATTTGTTACCGGCACGTTCTGTTTCCATTGCTTTACGTTCCCTGTCGCTGCAATGTTTACACTTCTCATCCATCTTGCGGTCTATCTTCAAATTCTTATCTAAACATTCCTGTAAAATACGGTGTACCATTACATCGGGGTAACGGCGTATGGGTGATGTAAAATGGCAGTAATGCTCAAACCCTAAACCGTAATGACCAATATTTGCCGATGTATAAATTGCCTTTGCCATTGTGCGGATGCCTAATTGCTCCAGCACATGCTGCTCCGGTTTACCCTGCACATCTTTCAGCATTTTATTAAAAGATGCGGCAACAGCTTCTTCATCATGCAAATTAAAAGTGTAGCCAAACTTTTTTGCAAAAGCTGCAAAAGGTTTCAGCTTTTCATCATCAGGTGTATCATGTATCCGGTAAGGAAAAGGTATAGGCTGCTTATTGATCTTAATTTTAGAAACATATTCTGCCACAGTACGGTTGGCCAGCAACATAAACTCTTCAATAAGTTTGTGGGCATCTTTACTTTCCTTAATAACCACAGCAATGGGCTTACCTTTTTCATCTAATTTAAAACGTACTTCCTGCGATGAAAAATTAATAGCACCTTTTCTAAAACGTTCCCTGCGGAATTTTTGTGCAAGATCGTTCAACAATAAAATGGGTTTAAAATGCAGGCCATCTTTTTTCTCTATAATTTCCTGTACTTCCTCGTAGCTAAAGCGGTGATTACTGTGTATTACTGTTCTGCCTATCCAGCTGTGTTTTATTTCTGCCCGGTTATTGATCTGGTAAATAACGGAAAAAGTGTACTTATCTTCATTCGGACGAAGAGAGCATAATTCGTTCGATATTTTTTCCGGCAGCATCGGGTTTACTCTGTCGGGCAGGTACACTGATGTAGCTCTTTCGTAAGCTGATTTATCCAGCGCTGTATCGGGTTTTACAAAATGACTTACATCTGCAATGTGTACACCAATTTCGTAATTGCCATTATCTAAATTCCTTATCGAAATAGCATCATCAAAATCTTTTGCATCAACCGGGTCGATGGTGAAAGTTAAAATATCACGGCAGTCTTTTCGTTTTTTAAGTTCTTCCCGGGTAATTTTTTCCGACAACTCATTCGCATCTTTCATTACTGCGGCATCAAAAATTAACGGAAACCCATTGTCAATTAAAAGCTCCTTCATGGCAAAATCATTCATATCCTCGGCTTTAATCACTTTCACTACTTCACCCTCAGGTTTTTTATCAGCCTTGTCCCATTTTGTTAAACGGGCAACTACTCTTTCTCCATTCAATGCTCCGTTTAATTTATCACCGGGTATAAAAAAATCCGGCATTGGTTTTTCAGTATCGGCGATAAAAAAAGCAAAATTTTTACCCACCTGTAAATCACCAATAAACTCTGTTTGTTTTCTTTCCACCACTTCGGTTATTTTTCCTTCGGTACGTTTACCGGGTACGGCGTGTTTATCAATTTGCACCCTTACTGTATCACCATGAAAAGCCCGGTTAAAATCATTTGGCCTTACCAATACATCTTTGTCCATACCTTCTACCAATACAAAACCAATCCCACTACGTGAAATATCTAAAACCCCTTTTACAACTTTTACCTGCGAAGATTTTTTAGCACCTGTTATTTTTTTACTCATAATTTTTTTTCTTTTATACCAGCCTTATGTTTTCATAGTCCCGTACATACGGGATTGCGTCGCAATCCTTTCAACGGCAAATCACTGGGGAACTTTTATAGAAGCGTAAATATCTTAGCATTTCCACTGTGTACCTGTGCTTCTGTGGCAAATTATCAAAAACTCCTGCAATGTACCAACAAATTGCTACATTCGAAAAAACATCCCCCTTGCAACCGGTCACAAATTCGCCACAACGTATTATAACCAAAACCATCTGGATGCTGTCGCTGGTAAGCCTGTTTACCGATATGGCCAGTGAAATGTTGTACCCGGTAATGCCCATGTTTTTAAAACACATTGGTTTTACAGTAGTATTTATTGGCATACTGGAAGGTATTGCAGAGGCTGTTGCCGGGCTAAGCAAACCCTATTTTGGAAAGCTGAGCGACAATAGCGGCAAACGTTTACCATTTGTGCAACTGGGCTATGCACTAAGTGCTATAAGCAAACCCATGATGGCCGTTTTTGTGTACCCATTATGGATATTTTTTGCAAGAACTATCGACAGGCTGGGTAAAGGAATCAGGACAGGTGCAAGAGATGCTATGCTGAGTGATGAAAGTACCAAAGCAACAAAAGCTACTGTATTCGGCTTTCACCGCAGTATGGATACGCTGGGTGCTGTATTTGGCCCCGCCATTGCATTGGTGTATTTGTATTTTTATCCGTCAGATTATAAAACACTTTTTTTAATTGCATTTATTCCCGGTGTACTCGCCATCGTATTCACATTACTTACAAAAGAGAAACACAAAGCTTTAAACACAAAACCTCTAAACGCTAAATCCCTTAACTTTCTTTCCTACTGGAAGACAAGCCCATCGCAATACAAAAAATTAGTTACAGGTTTATTATTGTTTGCCCTGTTCAACAGCAGCGATGTCTTTTTATTATTAAAGATGAAAGAAAGCGGGCTTACAGATACCAAAGTAATTGGCGTATATATTTTTTATAATCTTATTTATGCATTATTAGCCTACCCCATTGGTATTTTGGCCGATAAGCTGGGGCTGAAAAAAATATTTTTGCTGGGGCTTTTTGTTTTTGCCGTGGTATATACCGGCTTTGCCTTTAATAATAATCTTACTGTGTATCTGGTATTGTTTTTATTGTATGGTGTGTATGCTGCTGCTACCGATGGCATTGCCAAAGCATGGATCAGCAATATTGTTGACAAAGGAGAAACTGCAACCGCTATTGGCACTTATGCCGGCCTGCAAAGTATTGCGGCTTTATTTGCCAGCAGCATTTGCGGCTTGCTATGGTATAATTTTGGCGCAATAGTAACTTTTATAACCACAGCAATAATTACTGCGCTGGTAATTATTTACCTTCTGCTAAGTAAAGAGTCTGACAATTCCAATCCATTAAAATCTGTATAAAAAGATTCCATAACTTTATTAAAAAAAATGAAAGCTTACGATACCGTAACCGGTGCTTTACAGGATTTAAAGCTAAGGGGATTTACCATCGATTTTAATATTGCCTTTGATAAAATAATCTGCTCTAAAAACGAAACCATTCTTAATCCTAATGAATTTGAAATTGTAGAAGTGTACCGTTTTGAAGGAGACTCCAATCCGGATGATGAAGATGTGGTATATGCCATCGAATCGAAAGACGGTAAATTAAAAGGCAGTATGACCAGTGCATATGGAATGTATGCCGCAACGGTATCAACAGAAATGCTGCAAAAACTTTCTATGCACAAATAATTTTTACATTTACACTTCAAAAAAAACTAATTGCTATGCCAGCAGCATTTAACAGGAGAAATTTTATTAAAACCTCTGCGCTAACCGGGGCCGCATTAACGCTTACCAATTCCATCAAAGCATTTTCTGTAGTAAAAAAAGACAAAGTACGCATGGGTATTATTGGTGTGGGCTTTCGCTCACACGAACACATGGGTAATTTTTTGCAAAGAGAAGATGTGGAAATTACAGCCATTGCCGATCCGCAACAGCGCAGCATTGATGAAGCCTTAAAAGCATTTAAACAATATAACCGCCCAATGCCAGCCGTTTATAAAAACGGCAACTATGATTATAAAAACCTGTTAAAGAGAGATGATGTAGATGCAGTAATGATCTGCACGCCGTGGGAATGGCACAGCATACAGGCTATTGATGCCATGAATGCAGGAAAAATTCCCGGTATGGAGGTTTGCGGAGCTATTACTGTACAGGAATGTTGGGATGTGGTGAATGTATCAGAAAAAACAAAGATTCCCTTAATGATGATGGAGAATGTTTGTTACCGCAGGGATGTGATGGCGGTTTTGAACATGGTACGCAAGGGTATGTTTGGAGAACTATTACACGGGCAGGGCGGATACGAACATGACCTGCGTGGGGTGTTGTTTAATGATGGCATTACTGCTTACAACAGCGGTGTGGAGTTTGGAAAGAACGCTTACAGCGAAGCTCAATGGCGTACCGAACATAATAAAAACCGTAACGGTGAATTGTATCCAACACATGGCCTGGGCCCTGTTGCCATTATGATGGATATTAATAAGGGCAACAGGATGACAAAACTGTCGAGCATCGCCACCAAGGCCCGGGGCCTGCATAAATATATTGTAGATCATCCTAAAGGCGGACCCAACCATCCCAATGCCAAAGTAAATTTTAAATGTGGCGATATTGTAAACACACAAATACAATGTGCCAATGGCGAAACTATTTTATTAACGCATGATGTATCTTCTCCCCGGCCCTACAATTTAGGTTTCCGTGTGCAGGGCACCGAAGGTTTATGGCAGGACTTTGGAAGCGGTGGAAATAAACAGGGCCATATTTATTTTCAAAAAGAAATGAACCACAGCCATAAATGGGATGATACAGAAAAATGGCTGACAGAACATGATCATCCGCTATGGAAAAAATATGGCGCCAGTGCAGAAGGTGCAGGCCATGGCGGTATGGATTTTTTTGTGGACCATGCTTTTATTGAGTGTATTAAACGTGGTACCGAATTTCCGATGGATGTATATGATTATGCCAGTTGGTACAGCATTACGCCACTAAGTGAAAAAAGTATTATTGAAGGAGGCCAGGTGCAAAATATCCCGGACTTTACAAGAGGAAAATGGAAAACAAAGAAACAGATCTTTGCATTAGGGGATGATTATTAGGCAGCCCCCTCCGCCCCCTGAAGGGGGAACTGATTATGGAGGAGATGGAAGCGGAGATTATGTTTTATGTCCCATCGGGACAACAGGTTGGTAGAAAAAAATGTGAAATGTTTTTAGCGTCCCTTCGGGACGCAAGGTGCTAGGAAGATTTTGTATCCAACAGTTGCTTTTCATAGCAGCATCGTTGCCACGCTCGGTTCAACGGCATACCATTGGGGAGCTTTTATCGAAGTGGCTAAATTTGGCTAAAGCCAAAAGCATAATTTTACAGCATCCTCCAGCTAAAGCTGGAGGCAATTAAAGAAGAATGCAAATGATAATATATCAATTGCCACTGGCTTTAGCCAGTGGATAAAGAAGATTACTTAACCCGGCTTTAGCCAAATCATTAAAATGACAGAACCTGAAATAAAATATAAAATTTCTAAGTACTGCCCACCTGCAATTCCTTCGTTAAAGCTGGAGTTATATTTAGCTGCTGCCATTATTGGTCGCTGACCAATAATGGCAGCAGCTATAAAAGATGAATAAAATACAAACTGTACAAGTGAGTGACACAACAATGTTGATTAAAGATTAAATGCCCTTAACAAAAAAATAGTACATGATCAACAGAAGAAAATTTTTACACTTATCTGCCATTACCGCTCCATTGCTTGCTGCAAAAAAATCGTTTGCCAGCGGTTTGGAGCCGACAACAAAACCCATCGTAATCTCTACCTGGGATAGTGGCATGCCTGTTAATGCAGAAGCATGGAAAATATTAGCTGCCAATGGCCGGGCTTTAGATGCTGTAGAAGCCGGAGCCATGCATATTGAAGATAAAATTGACTGTTGCGTGGGCTTAGGTGGCTACCCCGACAGAGATGGTATTGTAACATTAGACAGCTGCATTATGGATGAACACGCCAATTGTGGCGCTGTGGCGGGTATAGAAAGAATAAAACACCCTGTATCTGTAGCAAGAAAAGTGATGGAAACCACGCCCCATGTTTTACTGGTGGGTGCAGGTGCCCAGCAGTTTGCTTTGCAAAATGGTTTTACATTAGAAAGTGCTGAGCTTTCTGAAAGTGCAAAAAAAGCTTACGCCGAGTGGTTGAAAAAAAACGAATACAAACCGGAGATTAATATTGAAAACAAAAAAGGCAACGGCCCTTTTGCACCCAATTTTTTTGAGGATGGTACAGCCAACCACGATACCATGGGCTTGGTGGCACTGGATGCAAAAGGAAATTTAAGCGGTGCTGTAACCACAAGCGGCATGGCTTATAAAATACATGGCCGTGTGGGAGATTCGCCGGTTATTGGTGCCGGTTTATTTGTAGATAATGAAGTAGGTGCTGCCACCAGCAGTGGTACCGGCGAAGAAGTGATACGCATTTGCGGAACTCATTTGGTGGTGGAATTTATGCGCCAGGGCTACAGCCCCGAAATGGCCTGCAAAAAAGCTGTAGAACGAATTGTAAAACGGGATAAAGCAAAAGCAAAAACTTTACAGGTTGGTTTTTTAGCTATGAATAAAAAAGGGCAATACGGGGCATATGCCATTCAAAAAGGATTTGTGTTTTCGGTAAAGAGTAATAAAGAAAATCAAATTCATCAATCAAAATTTTTAATTTAGAAAACGATGCTCAACTGCTATGGACTATAAGTTAGAAATAATTGCATTTAACATTGAAAGCTGCAACATTGCACAAGCTTCAGGTGCCAGCCGCATTGAATTATGCGATAACCCCGGCGATGGTGGCACTACGCCTTCATACGGTTTTATTAAAAAGGCAAGAGCAATTTTAACTATTGAATTGTATTGCATGATCCGCCCCCGTGGCGGTGATTTTTTTTACAGCGATGCTGAGTTTGATATAATGAAAGCAGATGTGCTAACCGCAAAGCAGTTGGGCTGCGATGGTGTGGTGATTGGCCTGCTGAACAAAGACGGTTCTGTTGATAAGGAAAGAAGCAGAAAATTAGTAGAACTGGCCTATCCGATGGGAGTAACTTTTCAAAGGGCATTCGACAGGGTAAAAGACCCTTTTGCAGCACTGGAAGATATTATTGCAACAGGCTGCGAAAGAATACTCACCAGCGGCCTTGTACCCAGTTGTTTTGATGGAGCCCCGTTAATTGCAAAACTGGTACAACAAGCCGATGACAGAATCGTTATAATGCCGGGCAGCGGGTTACGCTCCTCAAATGTTATTGATATTGCAAGAATTACCGGGGCCACTCAATTCCATACTTCTGCAAGAATTTTTACAGATACCCAAATGGAATTTGTTGTAGCAGCTATGGAAGAAGACCTGAAATCGGTAATGGTAGATGGAGAGGAAGTGAAAAAGATAGCGGAGCTGTTAAAAGCTTATCAGCCCGGCTAATAATTTGTTCATCTTTACCCCTCTGCTGCAACATTTTAGCTAAAAAGATTGCCTTATCCGTAAACTTTATGGTTACTTTAAGCATCTTATCCGTATTAATAAAAAGATGCTTCCCTATTTTTACAAAGTGCAGTTACACATAAAAAATATCGCTCTAAAAATTACAGTATTAGTTTTTGTTCTGATTGTATCAGCAAAAACCAACACTGCATTTGCCCAAACCGGGGCAAATGATACGATTTTAACTGCTGCCATTATTTATAATGGCGATACCATTGAAGCAAAAACCCTGGCAGATGTTTCGGTAATGACCCGTTTAACGCAAAGCCAGTTAAATGCTATTGCAAAATGGACCCGGCTGCGGAACGCTGTTTATGTAACCTATCCTTATGCCAGGCGTGCCGGTGCTGTTTTAAATGATATTAATGCAAAGCTTACCAATATCACCGATAAATCAGCCAGGAAAGATTATATCAAATCGAGGGAAAAAGAACTGAAAAAGGAATTTACCGATCCGCTTACCAATTTATCAGTTTACCAGGGCAAGGTATTAATGAAACTGATTAACCGGGAAACCGGGAATAACTGTTACGAAATAATAAAGGAGCACAAAGGCGGATTGACTGCCCGCTTTTATCAAACCGTAGCTTTCTTTTTCAACAGTAGCTTAAAACAGCCTTACGATCCTAAAGGCGATGACCTTGAAATTGAGAAGATTGTATTAGAAGTACAACGCATGTATGGCTACAGGCCTACCACAGGTTTTATGTAATATTTCTTCACTTTCGTGTTTTTACTGTTAACAACCCCACAATTTTACTTTTTAGCTGCCGTTTACTACTTGCAGCATGGCTAAAATGGCGTAGCTTGCAGCCAGAAATTTTTTACTCCAGAATGAAGTTAGATGTATTAGCCTTTGGTGTTCACCCGGATGATGTGGAATTGAGTTGTGCAGGTGTTTTATTGGTAGAGAAACTGAATGGCAAAAAGACCGGTATAATTGATCTTACACAAGTCGAGTTAGGTACAAGAGGAACGGCAGCAACAAGAAAACAGGAAGCGGCCAATGCGGCAAAGATTTTACAGGCAGATGTAAGAGAAAACCTTGAAATGGCAGATGGCTTTTTTAAAAATGACGAAGCCCACCAGCGTAAAATAATCGTTGCTTTGCGTAAATACCAGCCCGAAATTGTTTTGTGCAATGCCCCGTCTGACAGGCACCCCGATCATGGCCGCTCAGCCCGTTTAGTGGCAGATGCTGCTTTTCTTTCCGGATTAAAAAAAATTGAAACTGAAGTGAACGGTGTACCACAAGAAGCATGGAGGCCGAAATATGTTTTTAACTACATACAGGATAAACTGTTGAACCCTGATTTTGTTATTGACATATCGGAAGTTTTTGATAAAAAGTTAGAAGCAATAAAAGCATACACAACACAGTTTTATAATACAGAAAGTAACGAACCGCAAACATA
Organism: Ferruginibacter sp.; assembly: GCA_043769035.1. Taxonomy (GTDB): domain Bacteria; phylum Bacteroidota; class Bacteroidia; order Chitinophagales; family Chitinophagaceae; genus Ferruginibacter. Next base: position 4,008 of record JAYVJU010000071.1, on the reverse strand, counting down.
TATTTCCACACCCGATTTTTTGGATAGTGTGATTTACCGGCATAAATGGTTTGGTAAAATGATCGGGGTAAAATATGCAGAAGGATTTATAACTGAAAAAATGACCGGCTTCAAAAACTTTGATGCCTTTATTAAAAAAGATACTTAAAAAATATTTAAAATACGAACCATGGCTACCCCTAAATTCTTAAATGTAAAAGGCTCCACTTTTCACCAGGAGTTAAAAAAGAGAGTGAATGATTATTTTGTAAATGCAAAAAAGCCATCAACCGGTAATTTTGGGTTATACTTTAAAGCAGTATTATTCTGGACAGCTTACGTTGCACTATATATTCATGTAGTATTCTTTACCCCGCCAACGCTTTGGGCTATTTTAGAATGTTTTGTAATGGGCGGGTTAACAGCAGCCATTGGTTTTAATGTAATGCATGATGGCGGCCATGGCAGTTTCAGTAACAGCAAATTCTGGAATTACATTGCAGCATTTTCTGTTAATGGGCTTGGTGCCAGTGCTATTATGTGGAATAATAAACACAATATTGTTCACCATACCTATACTAATATTGATGGTGTTGATGATGATATTGAGATAAAGCCGATGCTGAGAATGTGTGCCACACAAAAAAAATATAAGATCCACAGGTTTCAACATATTTATGTTTGGTTCCTGTACACGTTACTTTTAATCATCTGGGTTTTTGCAACAGATTACACTAAATATTTTAAAAAGAAAGTAGGCAGTGTACCCATAAAAAAAATGAGCACATTTGACCATGTCGCTTTTTGGGTTGCTAAACTGGGCTATTATTTTATGATGATCGCATTACCCATTTATTATGTTGGATTTGTAAACTGGTTGGTAGGTTTCCTTATCATAGCTATGTTTGCCGGCCTTATTTTAAGTGTTGTTTTTCAACTGGCGCATACGGTTGAAGAAACTGCTTTTCCTGTACCGGATGCCGATATTAATAAAATTGAAAATGAATGGGCTATTCACCAGATAGAAACCACTGCTAATTTTGCCACAAAAAATAAATTGATCTCATGGCTTGTTGGGGGTTTAAATTTTCAGATTGAGCATCATCTGTTTCCTAAAATCTCTCATATTCATTACCCTGCCATTAGTAAAATAATAAAAGAAACCTGTGCAGAGTATGGAATAAAATATATTGAATACCGTAAAATGCGTCATGCACTTGTTTCGCATACCATGCATTTAAAAAGAATGGGCAGGGTTTAATTATCCGCTTGTTTTTTACAGGCCTTTTTATTATTACTTTTATTGGTGGTAGTAAAAAGGCTTTTTCGTTATCTCCTTTTAATAACTTATTAAACTTAACAAAAATGGCACAAACCACCTGGCACCAAAAACATACAGAAACATTTACTGTCGGAGATCGTGTAGCTGATGCTGTTGCAATGGGGATGGGTTCCTGGAGATTCATTATTATTCAAACTGTTTTTGTGCTGATATGGATGGCCTTAAATATTATTGGTTTTATACAGCATTGGGACCCCTATCCTTTTATTTTATTAAACCTTATTTTTTCTACACAGGCAGCTTACGCCGCTCCTATTATTATGATGAGCCAAAACCGGCAGAGTGCCAGGGACAGGATACAGGCGCAGGAAGATTATCAAACTAATATTGATGCAAAAAAAGAAATAGAAGCCCTGCAACTTTATTTAAACAAGCTTGAAACTGAAAAGCTTGATAAAATAATCATCATGCTGAACGAAATAAAATCACAGGCTAAATAATCACTGCTGCCAGTAAAGCATCTTTCCGTAAATTTGTTTCCCAAACTTAAAAAATGAGTGAAGAAAAGAGCCTGAATTTTTTAGAAGAAATTATTGAAGAGGATTTAAAGACCGGTAAATACAAAAGTATATTAACCCGCTTTCCGCCCGAGCCTAATGGATACCTGCATATTGGCCATGCCAAAAGCATTTGCCTCAATTTTGGATTGGGGTTAAAATATGGTGGCAAAACCAACCTGCGTTTTGATGATACCAATCCTGTTACAGAAGAAACTGAATATGTAGAAAGTATTAAGGATGATATCCGTTGGCTGGGTTTTAACTGGGCCAATGAGTTTTACGCTTCTGATTATTTCGACAAACTATACGAATTAGCTACTGACTTAATTAAAAAAGGACTGGCCTATGTAGATGATTCATCTGCTGAAGGAATTGCCGCATTAAAAGGCACTCCGACAGAGCCCGGCAAAGACAGCCCTTTTAGAAACAGGAGTATTGAAGAAAATATTTTATTGTTTACCGAAATGAAAGCGGGTAAATATAAAGATGGAGAAAAAGTATTGAGGGCTAAAGTGGATATGGCTGCAGATAATATGCACATGAGGGATCCTATTATTTATCGTATTAAACATGCACACCACCACCGCACCGGAGATGCATGGTGCATTTACCCGATGTACGATTTTGCACATGGGCAAAGCGACAGTATTGAAAACATTACCCATAGCATTTGCACACTGGAATTTATTCCGCACAGGGAGCTGTACGATTGGTTTATTGAAAAGCTGGACATATTCCCATCACAGCAATACGAATTTGCAAGATTGAACATGACCTATACAGTAATGAGCAAAAGAAAATTACTGCAATTGGTTAACGAAGGATATGTAACAGGTTGGGACGATCCCCGTATGCCTACCTTAAGTGGCTTTAGAAGAAAAGGATATACCCCCGAAAGCATCCGTAATTTTTGTGACAGGATTGGTGTGGCAAAAAGAGAAAATCTTATCGACATCAGTTTACTCGAATTCTGTTTACGTGAAGAGTTGAATAAAACTTCGGCAAGGGTAATGGCAGTATTAGACCCGGTAAAACTGATCATCACCAATTATGAAGCCGCTAAAACGGAAGAACTGGTAAGTGAGAATGGACCTGATGAAACAATGGGTACAAGAACCGTTCCTTTCAGCAGAGAGTTATGGATTGAACGGGAAGATTTTATGGAAGAGCCTGCAAAAAAATGGTTTCGCCTGGCACCCGGTGCTGTAGTAAGATTAAAAAGTGCCTACATTGTAAAGTGTGAGAGTTTTGTAAAGGATGAGAATGGCAACGTAACAGAAATTCATTGTACTTATTTTCCTGAAAGTAAGAGTGGCAGCGAAGGCAGCAGCATGACTGCAAAAGGAACTATACATTGGGTAAGTGCCCCGCATGCAGCTAGGGCAGAGGTCCGTTTATACGACCGCTTATTTAAAGCAGAGAACCCAGCTGCTGAGGAAGGTGATTTTAAAGATAATATTAACCCAGATTCATTACAGGTTATAACCAATGCATTTATAGAACCCTCATTGGTAAATGCCAGTTTGCAAGACAGGTATCAATTTTTACGCAAAGGTTATTTTTGTTTAGACAAAGATGCCACCAAAGATAAATTAGTATTCAACCGTACCGTTACTTTAAAAGATGCCTGGGGCAAAGAAGTAAAAAAGAAATAACTATTTAGCAGCCTCCTCTTTATTGACCATTATCTTCATGTTAGGAAAAACAGCAGCTATAAGAATTACTACTGTTGAAAATAACATAATGTAAATACCGATTTTTTTTTCGGGGCAGTAGGCATTATAACAGGAAGTGTAAAGAATATAGGTTTTAATAGCATACGCCACAGTAAATGCCGATAAAAAAAGGTTTATTCTTTTAGCCAGTACTTTAGGCACTATGATCAATACTAAACTAACTACAGCGAAAAAGATCAGGAATTTACCCGGTTTGCCATATTGATTTTTTTCAGAAAAGAAAGCGGTAAATGTTTTATCTACATCAGCATGATAGGTCCATGGCACAAAGCAGGAAATGATTAAAACAAGGCAGGCCATGATACCCGCCCAATAAAGAATTTTTACACTCATATAATACTTATTAAAATCGCCCCGATTATATGTCGGGGCGATTTTTGAGGTCCCTAGCGGATTCGAACCGCTGTAGAAGCTTTTGCAGAGCTTTGCCTAGCCACTCGGCCAAAGGACC
>JAYVJU010000070.1:0-2306 GCA_043769035.1 Ferruginibacter sp. | reverse complement strand
ACACCTTATAACCAACCTCATTAATAAAGTAAATGTTTTTGGATTACACTTTGCATCACTTGATGTAAGGCAGGAAAGTACTGTACATAATGTAGTGCTGGAAGCTATGCATGGCGAAAACTACAGCAAATTAAATGAAGAAGAAAAAATTAATTTTCTTACAAACGCACCTGAAGTTACTTCGCCAATAACTTATGACAATGCACTGGTGCAGGATACCGTAAACAATTTAAAAGGCATACAACAAATACAAAAAGTAAATGGCGAGGCTGGCTGTAACCGTTATATCATCAGCCAGAGTAACAGTGCATTAAATGTATTTGAAGTATATGGTTTATTTTTAAGCTGTGGCTGGAAAAAAGAAAATTTGTCGGTTGATATTGTACCGCTTTTTGAAACTATAGATGATTTACAACATGCTGCCGATATAATGAAAACATTGTACAGCAACGAAGCCTACAGAAAACACCTGCAGTTACGTAACAACCGTCAAACTATTATGCTTGGCTTTAGTGACGGTACAAAAGATGGCGGTTATTTAATGGCTAACTTTAGTATTTATAAAGCAAAAGAAGCCCTTACAAAAATTAGTGCTGCATACAATATTGATGTGGTATTTTTTGACGGCCGTGGTGGCCCGCCTGCACGTGGCGGAGGAAAAACACACCAGTTTTATGCCAGTATGGGAAAAAATATCAGTAACAAAGAAATTCAATTAACCATACAGGGACAAACAGTAAGTTCAAATTTTGGAACCATTGATTCTGCACAATATAATATTGAGCAATTGCTGCATGCCGGCTTAAGTAACGACCTGTTTAGTAATAAAGAAGTTACCATGCAGCAGGCCGAAGAAAATCTTTTTCAGGTTTTAGCTAAGGACAGCCTTGAGGCTTACCTGTCACTTAAAAACCACCCCGACTTTATGAATTATCTATCGCATGTAAGCCCGGTAAAATTTTACAGCGAAACCAATATTGCCAGCAGGCCCAGCAAAAGAAACAGTGGCAGCCAACTCACACTAAAAGACCTGCGTGCCATCCCATATGTTGGTGCATGGGCACAGCTAAAACAAAATGTAACTGGGTATTATGGTGTAGGTACTGCATTAGCAGCCTTAGATAAGGCAGGAAAATTTTCTTTAGCCAAAGAATTGTACACCAATTCACTTTTCTTTAAAACATTAATGGACAATTGCGAAATGGCAATGAAAAAATGCTATTTTCCGTTAACAGAGTACCTGAGTAGTGATGAAAAATACGGGGAAATATGGAACAAGATTTACCTGGAGTATGAGCTTACAAAAAAATATGTATTACAACTTAGTGGTACTAATGACCTGATGAGTAATTACCCGGTTGACAGTATGTCTATTGCAATGAGGGAGAAAATTGTGTTACCATTACTTACGATTCAGCAGTATGCAATAAGCAGAATACGAACTATGGATGAACAAATGATAAACTCTCCCTTAAAAGAAACTTATGAAAAGTTAATTATCCGTTCGTCTTTCGGTATTATTAATGCAGGAAGAAATTCAGCATAAAAAAAGAGGCCCTTCATAAAAATGAGGGGCCTTTTTTAACGATTGCTTGCCATATTAAAAAAGAGATAATTAGAATTTATATACTGCTGCCACCAACGCACTAACAGTTGATTTTGTACCAGAGCCATTATTCTTTAAATAGAAATTGCTCTGAGCTGATTCAAATCTTAATTCAGGAATAATTGTAAGTGGCCCAACTTTAGCATTTACAGAAACAGTGTTTGCAAAAATGCTTTTTGTACCGAAATAAATAGTTTTGCTGTCGCTGATCAATTCACTTCTTAATGTAATACCTACTTTATCTGTAGGATCAAAATTAAGGTACAATGCATTTCCAATCCAGCTGCCGCTGCTGCCGGTTACCGGTTTTCTTGATTGAACTGTACCGTTATAACCAATATTGAATTTGCTGCTGATAGTACCAAGTATTACCGCATCAAACTGGTTTAAAGATTTTAAGCCACTGGGATTGTTGCCTGCTTTTGAACCTCCAAAACCTGAGTAATTCAAATACACTTTTAATTTACCATTTTTAGTTGCGCCACTCACCTGCGCAATTAAATTTTTGGTGGTTGTACTGGCAGTAGTTTCATCAGTATAATTGGTTAAACCAAGCATAAAGCCAATTGGCCCTGCTGTAATATCAGCTTTTAATCCTGTGTGAAAGAATGGGCCATTAGTAAACATATAGCTCATGCTGTAGTTTCTGTTTAACGGTGCATCCAGTAATTCGTAACCAACATGGGTTGCAAATTTACCA
>JAYVJU010000069.1:0-28139 GCA_043769035.1 Ferruginibacter sp. | reverse complement strand
TCAGTTACAGGGTTGGTTGCAGGTGTTTATCAGTTTGAATTAAAAGTTACTGATAATAGTGGTGCTGTTGATACCGATACTATACAGGTTACAGTTAATTCAATCGCCAGCAACATTCCGCCAACAGCAAATGCAGGAGCTGACCAAAGTATTACATTACCAACTAACTCAGTAATTCTTTCGGGAAGTGGTACCGATGCTGACGGAACTATTACTGCCTATGCATGGACAAAAATTTCAGGCCCTGTTGCTGGCATTATTACTAATCCAACCACTGCTGCAACTTCGGTTACTGCATTGGTGGCTGGTATATACAGGTTTGAATTAAGGGTTACTGATAACAATGGGGCTACTGATACCGATACCATGCAGGTTACGGTTAACGCTGCCGCAACCAATATTCCGCCAGTTGCAAACGCAGGAGCCGACCAAAGCATTACCTTACCAACTAACTCAGCAATTCTTTCTGGTAGTGGTACTGATGCTGACGGAACTATTACTGCATATGCCTGGATAAAAGTATCAGGCCCTGCTGGCGGCACTATCACCAACCCAACTACTGCAGCTACATCTGTTACAGGGTTGGTTGCTGGTATTTACAGGTTTGAATTAAGAGTTACTGATAATAGCGGTGCTACTGATACCGATACCATGCAGGTAATTGTTTTTGCACCCAATATTGCACCAACCGCTAATGCAGGTCTTGATCAATCAATAACATTACCAACAAACAGCACAAATCTTTTGGGTAGTGGTAATGACCCTGATGGTACAATTATCGCCTACAGCTGGACAAAAATTTCTGGCCCTGCTACAGGTACTATTACTAATCCTGGTACTGCTGCTACTTCCATTACAGGTTTGGTTGCCGGTGTTTATAAATTTGAATTAAGGGTTACTGATAATAATGGTGCTACTGATACAGACACCATGCAGGTTACGGTTAATCCTGATAATATTGCGCCAACAGCAAATGCCGGTCCCGATCAAACAGTAATACTTCCTGCAAACAATGTTACTCTTAATGGTAGCGGAACCGATGTAGATGGAACAATTACAGCATATGCATGGAGGCAGATAGGTGGTCCGGCAGATAAACTTACATCTATTAATACAGCAACTACGGTTTTACAAAATCTGGTTGATGGCACTTATCAATTTGAGCTTACTGTTACCGATAACAAAGGTGCTACAGGAAAAGATACTGTAAGCATTATTGCAAAACAGGAGATTGCTCCTGTTCAAAACAGTATTAATGTTTATCCTAATCCTGTAATTGACTTTACAACATTGGAAATTAATACAACAAATAATAAATCGGGATTACTGATTGTTGTTACCGATTTACAGGGACGGACTGTTTATACAAAACAAATCCCTGCCGGGAGATACAGTATCAAAGAAAAAATCAACATGAGTAGTTTTTCTAAAAGCATGTATTTAATAACTGTTCATTTTAGTAGCCAGGATAAAAAAACGCTGAAAGCTTTAAAACAATAGAATTAACCTCTTTACTCATAAAACAAAAGCAGCCTTTTCGGCTGCTTTTGTTTTATGATAAATACTACAAGTACAATTCATTTTTTATTACAGTACTTATTTTTTTTAACTCTCTGTAATTTAGCAATTTATATTGATGTCTTTATTTTGCTCAAATCTAAAAATTAGTTGAAAAATTAATGATTTCCAATTACCTTTATAATTGGCATTATAAATTAATACTTGTATTATTTATTACCTAAAATATAATTTTTGTAAATTTTACCTCAGCCACAATGATTAAAAATTAAATCTAAATACCAAAAAAGATACAGAATATGAAAAAAGCGTTACTCAGCCACAAGAAATTTGCCACTATTATATTATTAGTAGCATTATTAATAAGTACAACTACAGCCTTCGCTGTAATCAAAACCTGGTCTGGTGGTATTGGTGCAGGACGAAACTGGACAACAGCTGGAAACTGGACTCCTGCCGGGGCCCCCGCTGCTACCGACGATGTTGTTTTTAGTACCACAGGAGTTATCACCTTTTCAACAATGCCGGCAAGTGGTTCATACGCTTCACTAGAAATTTCTAATGGTGCAATTGTAACTTTTGTTGGTGGCGCAGCTTGTACTTTAACTCTTGGAAGTGTAGGAGCCGATCCGGATTTTTTTGTTGCAGGCGGCGGCTCATCGCTTACGCTGGGAACTAATGTAAGTATAATTTTAGCTGCAAATGCTACTGCAAATATCAGCGGTGATTTTTTTGTTAATACCGGCCGCATTTTTGATGCAACTGCGGCAGGTGTAGTTACAAGTGTATTTGGCACTATTAATAACGCCGGTACAGTTAATGGCACTTTAACTACATTAACATTTCAAAGCGGTTGTGCATACGTTCATAACCAAGATGGGGGGACCATACCTACTGCTACATGGAATGCTACTTCATTATGTAGTATTACTGGTTTAATAGCACTGCATCCGGCAGGAGGAAATCAGACATTTGGCAATCTCACCTATAATTGCCCGGGCATGAATACTAATCTTATTATGGCAAATGGTGTTTCTGTAGCCAATGATTTTACAATAGCTAACACCGGATCGGCACGTTTGTTAATGACTAACGGATCTTTTACTGTAGGTAGAGATATTGAAATTCAGGCAAATTTTACAGTTTCCGGCACAACTGACAGAACACTTACAATAGTAAGAGATGCATCTATTTCCGGTGGCGGAAATCTTGATCTTTGTAGCGGAAATCCTGCCAATGTGGGAACATTAACCATTGGGGGTAATTTAACCAGCTTTGGTGCCATTACAGAAACGGGAAGTGGAAGAGGACAAATAAATTTTAACGGAAGTACTGCACAGATTTTTAACCAATCCGGTGCTTTTGTAAATACCATTGGTATAGGTATAAATAATACTGCTGGTGTTACATTCTCTGCTTCAGTTACAATCAACGACGCATTAACACTAACCAATGGAATTTTAACCATCCCTGCAACCATTACTTTAACTATAGCAAATGGTAATGTAATTGGAGGAACCGGTTTTAGCGCAACTAAGCATATAGCAACCGGTGTGGCAGGAGCAACACAGGGTTTTGTACGGGTTGATAATTTTGCAGTTTCCACTCCTTATTTATTCCCTGTTGGTACTGGTACTTTATATTTGCCGGTAACCCTTAATTCTGCCAATACCCTGGCAAATAATACCTTTACTGTAGCTGCTTTTAATGGTGTTACAACAAATGGTTTACCAAATGGAACCGCATTTAGCCCTGCACAAAAAGATAAAAGTGTAGATGCTGTTTGGATCGTAAATTACAATGGTAGCGGTACTCCAACAGCGCCATTGCCTGTTATAATGACATTAGGGTGGCCTGCTTCCTTAGAAGGCGCATCATTCAGTGTTTTTACACCTTCGCAAATTGGAATATCACGTTGGAGTACAACCTGGGGTAATTGTATTGGTACCGGTGATAACAGTGCCAACACTGCAACCCGTACAGGAATTACTTCATTTTCTCCTTTTGGTGTAGGTGCTACACCTGGTGTACTGCCTGTTAAATTCAGCTACCTCAATGCATCAAAAGTAAATGGATACAATACATTAAGCTGGAAAGCTGAGTGTACTGGTGCTGAACTTTCCTATGTTATTGAACGCTCAGGTGATGGCAGAAACTTTACTGCAATTAATACTATTGCAGCAAGCCAGGTAACATGTTCACAGCCTTTTAGCTATAATGATAATGCTGTTTTATCCGGTACAGTTTTTTACCGTATAAAAGTTATAAATGTTGATGGTATCAGCATCAATTCAGGTATTGTTAAAGTGGGAGCTCAGGCAGTAGATATGCGCCTTGCAGGCATTTTACCTAACCCGGTAAGTAATACCGCACAGTTAAATATTATTATTTCTAAAAAAGATAAAGTTGATTTGGCTATTATTTCTCCTGAAGGTAAAGTAGTATATAGAAATGTACTGCAACTACAGGCGGGTTCAAGTATAATTCCTTTAGAAATTGCAACTCTCTCCAAAGGAACTTATATTCTGAGAGGAGTGTTTGGAGATGGTCAAATCAGCCATATTAAATTTATAAAACAATAATACATTATATATTTTATCCATAAAAGAGCGGTTCAATATTGAACTGCTCTTTTTTTTATTCAATCTGCTTTTTACTTTATTACGTAGATAAAAATAATTACACACAGATTATAAAATATTTTGTTTTCTAAAATAAAACTTATAGTTTTACACTTTACTAACCTACCCCAAGGTCAACCACAAACACTGTTTTATCTCTACTCTAATTCCTATGTATTTCCTCCCTTTTTAAGGTGATCCAATAACTTGTTTATTTTAAAATCAATTTTAGTTAATTCTGAAATCGCATACTTATGGCAAGAAGATTACTATTTATCCTGTTTACTTTTTTTTGTTGCGTTATAAAAGCACAAACAGTACATTATTCAATTCAGGCTCATGCTGATGACTGGCAGCTTTTTATGTCGAGCAGGGTAATCTCGGATATGAGCGTAGCTAATACAAAAATGGTAATTATTACTTTAACTGCAGGCGATGAAAGTACCGGTGCCGGTTCTTATGGTGGTGGCGGTGTACCGTTTTACATAGGAAGAGAAAATGGAGCTGTTTATTCTTCAAAATTTGCGGCAGACTTAACCACTGGTACTACGCCGTTAAATAATCCTACAGTTTCTGCAGTAACGATTAACAGCCATACAGTATGGAAATATACTTATAAAAACACTGTAAGTTATTTTTTGCGGCTTCCGGATGGAGACCTGGATGGCGCAGGATTTGGTAATAATCATAATCAAAGTTTGCAAAAGCTAAAATTAGGTACAATACCAGCAATAAATGTAGTTGGTAATACTTCTAATACTCCGCTTTCTGGCCCTCCGGCACTTACCTATACCTGGAGCCAACTGACTGCTACAATAAGGCAAATAATTAATGATGAAAAAGTTACCGGTACTCAATCCTGGATGCATGCTACATACACTATTACCGGTGCTCAAATAGCGTATAACACAAACGACCATTCCGATCACCGCTACTCTTCACTTGCCGGGCAGGAAGCAGTTGCAGCCGGGATGGCTTGGGTTGGTGTCAACGGGTTTATGAATTATAATTCTTCGTCTCAAGCTCCTAATTTAAGCACTACCCAACACACCAATGCTGCTATTCTGTTTGGCCTTGAAGTTTTTGGAATGACTGAAAGCCAGTATCAAAATGAATTTGTTACAGGACATAAGGACTGGTTGCCAATGGATTATTCTCAGGTAATAAGAACCCCGTCAGGCAATGCCCCTACTGCCCGTATCGATGAAGAAACAGGTGAAGCTGCCGGTACATTAAAAAAAGATAATGAAGAGGTTGGGGCTGGTTTAGCGTTAACAAAAATCCCAATGATAATGTCTGTTACATCTCCTGCTTTTGTAAACAAAGATATAACGATGAGTATTAGCCCCTACGAGGCAGGGCAGCTTTCAATAACTATATACGATACTGAGGGTAACAAAGTATATGATTTAATAACTGCAGTAAAAAACAGGGATGCCCTTTCAGTAACATTAAAAACTGCTGTTAAAACAAAAGGGAATTATGTAATAAAAAGCATATTAAACAACAGGTTTATAGAAAGCTGGAATATTACAGTGGAGTAATAATTTTTAATAAAACTAATTATGATGAAAAGGATATTTTTACTAATACTTATTTATGTATCTGTTTTTAAAGTAGAGGCACAACAGGTAAATTATTATATAGTAGCAGACCAGGATGACTGGCAATTATTTATGTCTAAAAATATGACCGCTGATTGCAGCGGAAACAAAGTGGTTATAATTACACTTACCGCAGGTGATGAAGGCAATGGTGCAACTACATTTGGTGGAGCTGCAACTCCCTATTATTTAGCAAAAGAAACAGGCGCTGTATATTCTTCAAAATTTATAAGGGATATTAATAATGGTTCTATTGCTCCTAATAATACCTATCCCTTACCAACAGTACAAACAGTCTCTATTAACAGTAAAAATTTAAAAAAATATTATTATGGCGCTGTAAATGGAGTTGGCACTGTTGTCAATTATTTTCTTCGTCTGCCGGATGGTAATTCAAATGGTGCTGGTTTTTCTGGTACAGGATTTCAATCTCTACAAAGATTAAAATTAGGTGCAATTGCCAATATGACTTCTATTGATGCGGCTAACACCTATACCTGGAGCCAATTGACAAGTACTATATATGCTATCATTATGTTTGAGAGGGGTACAGACAACCAGGTTTATATAAACACAGCAACTCAAAATACTACAACTAACCCCGATCATTCTGATCATTATTATTCAGGTATGGCTGCACGGGAAGCGGTATTAGCGTATTTGGCTATAGGTATACGTGAATTTGTAATGGATAATTCGTCAACAATACCTGCTAATTTAAACAATGAAGAGCTTTCAGATGCCAGTGCTTTATTTGGAGTTTATAACTGGAATTTGATAAGAAACAGATATCCTAATGCACTTAGTACTACAGTAAGAAACTGGCTTAGTATGGAATCTTTCAACAACATACGTACCCCTACCGGGGCTTTACCGGTGACGTTATTAGATTTTTCTGGAAAGCTTAAGGGAAATAATGTTTTGTTAGAGTGGACTACCTCGTTTGAATTAAACAGCAAAGAGTTTCAAATAGAAAAATCGGGTGACGGAGTTAATTACAGCAAATTGAATACTGTGGCTGCGGCTGGAAACAGCTTAACAGAAAAAAAGTACAATTACCTTGATGTTGAAGCAACAGAAATAAATTACTACCGGCTAAAAATGGTGGACATTGACGGTTATACAAAACAAAGCAACGTAATAGTTATAAAAAACAGTGGTATATTATCTCAGTCAATTACTGTAACAAATATGCCATTTACAGATTTTATAAACATAAGGTTTGCAAAAGTGCCTAAGGGCAAAACCATGTTAAAGCTGTTTGATTTATCTGGCAGGTTAATTAGTGTAAGTGAAAAAATTAACCCTGTATCTTCCATCATTCAGTTTGATAATTACAATAAAAATATAGCCAAAGGGATATATTTATTGCAGGTAGAATCTGAAGGAAAACAATTCAATATTAAAATAGTAAAAGATTAATAAAGTAATTAGTTCCAAAAAAGAAAATGCAAGACTGTAACAGTCTTGCATTTTCTTTTAAATCAACTCTAAATTTTACCATAGAGTTTACAAAAATTTAAAATGCATTTTTATCGCCTTTTAAAACCTGATATACAGTTAAAAAAAGTATTTGTATATCAAGAAATAATGTCCAGTTTTCGAGATACCATAAATCTTTATTAACCCTCATTTTAATCTGGTCGGGGTTTGTAATTTCTCCTCTAAAACCATTTACCTGCGCCCAACCTGTAATTCCTGGTTTTAAAAACTGCCTGATCATATAATCATCTACAAGTTTTGAGTAATCGGTTGTATGTTTAAGCATATGAGGTCTTGGTCCTACTAAACTCATTTCCCCTTTAAATACGTTTAGGAATTGTGGAAATTCATCCAGGCTTGTACGCCTAATAAAGCTGCCGATTTTAGTTACACGGCTGTCATTTTGTGTAGCTTGCCTTAAATCAGCGTCCTTATTTGTCCTCATACTGCGGAACTTTAAACAATAAAAAGGCTTTTTATTTTTTCCCGTGCGTAATTGCGAAAAGAAAACCGGCCCTCTGGATTCCAACAAAATTAGTAACCCTAATATTGGAATAAGCCAGGACAAAACAAAAACTATAACAAAAAAACTGACCACTATATCCAACACCCGCTTTTTAATTCTGTTACCTACATCATCTAAAGGATCGCTGCGCAATGAAAGTATTGGAAGGTCTCCAAAATATTCTATATGAACATCCCTTGTAATAAAAACTGAAAGATTAGGTACAATTTTAAAACGAATACATTCTTTTTCGGATTGATACATTAATTCATAAATATCCTTATTCTGTTCCGGCGTAATAGTTGAATATATTTCTGCCACATCAAATTCTTTTGCTACACTCAGTGCTTTACCAATATCTGTTATAATAGGGTAGTGCGATAATTCGTGTACATTTTTATCATCTTCAATAAACCCAAGTAATTGCGTATTCAATCCATCTTCTTCAAAATATTTTGCCAATTTTTTTGCAGTATCGTTATAACCAAGAATAATTACTTTTTTTATAAGGTAATGTGTGTTTTTAAAATATTTTTTTATCCCAAGGTAAAGAAACCTGTTTGCTAAAAGCCCCACTCCAAAACCCAGCATACCTGATATTATAAATAACCTGGAAATTTTAAACTCCCGTGAAAAAAACAGGTAAAATAAAATAGAAATAATCCACAAAAGATAAACCTGTGCCGTTCTCTTTGTAAAAAATTCGAATTGTAAAATAATTTTTCCTGCGTAATTCCTAAAAAAGAAAGATAGTAACAGCCATGCAATATTGGAAATAACCCAATACTGAAAATAAACGCTAAGGTAATCTGGCGGCAGACCGGTTGCTAATATAACTTTACAAAAAAAGTAAACTATGTTTAATACAAATAAATCCAGTGCAACCAGGGTTATTTGCAGGTATCTTTCAAATTGTGTATTCATGCAGGGAAATTTATAAAATTTGTAATGTTACAACAAACAAATTTTTGATTACACAATTTTTTATTGCCGGGGTCATTTTGTGTGTCATGGAAAAATCAGTAACAATTATGCAGTAACCTGCTCAGATGAATAAATAGAATTAAGCACCTCAATAATTCTTACTGAGGTATTACCATCCCATAGCGGAGGAACAGAACCATTTTTCCAATCTCCTTCAATAATTTTTCTTAAATATAACTTTAATTTAAACAGGTCATCGCCAATCAATTCATTGGTTCCCAAAGTAACTGTCTCCGGCCTTTCGGTAGAGTTGCGTAATGTTAAACAAGGTATATGTAATACTGTAGCTTCTTCTGTTATTCCACCAGAATCGGTAATAATCCCTTTTGCATTTTGCACCAGGTAAATAAATTCCAGGTATCCCTGAGGATCGATCATTAAAATATTTTTACTCTTTATTTTAAATTTATCAATGATTTGGCGTGTGCGTGGGTGTACCGGAAAAACAATTGGTATATCCGCTGCAGCTTCTTCAATTGCAGCAAGAAGTGTAGCTAATTTTTCAGGATCGTCTACATTTGAAGGCCTGTGGAGAGTTGCAAGAAAATAATTTTTCTCCTGCAGTTTATACTCATCATAAAATGAAGGTTTATTCAATCTGCCCAGGTTTTGATACAAAGTATCAATCATTGTATTGCCCACAAAATGTAGCTTGTCATTACTAACTCCATTTTTCAGCAATTGCATATTTGCAAGTTCGCTGGTGGTAAAAAAATAATCGCATATCGAATCTGTTACAATACGATTGATCTCTTCGGGCATAGTCATATCCCCCGATCTGATTCCTGCTTCAACATGCACCACATCTACACATAGTTTTTTTGCGGTAATTGTACAGGCCATTGTAGAAGTAACATCTCCTACAACTAAAACTACTGATGGACGGTTTTCCTGTAGTTCTTTTTCAAACTTAACCATGATGGCTGCAGTTTGTTCTGCCTGCGACCCTCCACCACACTCCAGGTTGGCATCAGGCTCTGGTATGCCCAATTGCTCAAAAAAATCTCCGCTCATTTTCTTATCATAATGCTGGCCGGTATGTACGAGCCGGTAATTGATATCTTCTCCCTGTGCCTGTGCGGCTTTAATTGCTTTTATGATGGGAGCAATCTTCATAAAATTAGGGCGTGCCCCTGCTATTAGAGTAATTTTCATTAATGTAGAACGCTTAAATACGGTTAATTATTTTCTGATATAAGTGTTTTATTCAATTTCAATGCTTTTACTTTTTACCGAAGACCTGTTTGAATTTTTCTTTAAACACCAAATAAATAAATTCTGAATTACCAAACAGGTATCGCTTCCACATACGCCCTGGCTCCTGTATTACACGGTAAAACCATTCCAGCCCGGTCTTTTGCATCCATACCGGTGCCCTTTTAACAAAGCCTGCCACTACATCAAAACTTCCGCCAACACCCATTATAAAAGGTGTTTTTATAAGTTCTTTATACGTATTTAAAAAGATTTCTTTTTTAGGCGAACTCATAGCAACAAAAAGAATATGTGCACCAGAATCTGCAATTTGCCTGGCTACATTTTCTTCATCTTCTTTACCGAAATATCCATTGCGGTAACCGGCAATGATGTCTTTACCAAATGTATTGGTATAAGTATCAACTACTTTTTTTACAATTTCTTCTTTTGCGCCTAAAAAGAAAATGCGGTATTTCTTTTCTGCTGCCAGCTTCACCAGCTCGCCCATTAAATCAATACCTGCCACTCTTTCGGGTAATGGCCTGTTGAGTAGACGTGCAGCCCATACAATTGCCTGTCCGTCTGCATTTATTATATCGCAGTTAACTATCGACTCTTTAAGTGCCTGATCTTTTTGTGCATTAACAACCTTTGCTGCATTTATTACCACATGATGAATGGGTCTTTTTTCAACTATTGCATCATTAATTAAAGCAATAGTTTGCTGCATTGTTAAAACATCAACAGGTATATCACAAATTTTAATTCTGCTCATGGTGTTCAAATTTTATATAAGTTGATAATGCATAAAACATCCACGCCTGTGCCCAGCGTATATAAGATATTTTTGAAGAAAAATATTTATTCACCTGGTAATAAAAAAAACCTTTATCCGACTGCATTTTGCTGATGGTCCAGTTTAAAACTTTATCCATGGTCTCCTGGTGTTTTTTAAACTTCCCCAGCTTAGCCATAGTAATTACCATTTGTGCCGGCGCATGTATATCTATTGGGTAAACCGAATTATTATAATACTTCGGAATTCCCTCAGCTGTAAAAAAAGTATTGATATAATATTCAAACCCTTTATCAACTTGTGTTTGATAAGTGTTATCGTTTGAAAATTTCATGTACTCTGCAATGCATTCAAGATTATACCCGGTATGAAAATTATCAATCCATTGATGAAAAGGCAGCATTCCATATCCCCAGGATCCATCCTGTTTTTGATAGTTACAACAAAACTGCACAGATTTTTTTGCCTCGTCGATTAACTCCTTTTCTTTTGTAAAGCTATACACTCTTGCTAAAATACGGCTGCCCAGTAATGAAGCATTAAAAACAACACTCTTATCTAAAGGCGAATATGAAAATGAAAAATTTCCTTCGCTGTCATATGTTCTTGATAAATCTTTTAAAACAAAATCACAAGTACTTCTTGCAGTAGTTAATAGTTCCGGTGCTCCGGTAATTTCATATGCATCCAGCAGTGCATTGGCAATAAAGGTAGATGCCACTACTGTTGGTGTATATGCAGGTTGAAAAAAAGCCCGTGCCTGCCAATCGAAATTATAACCCCAGCATGCACCACTCCACCCTTTACTTTTAAGCTGGTCTATTTCTTTTATTAAAAAATTTATTTTATCCAGGTATTCCGGCAGGGCTTGTTGCTGGTAAAGATTACAATAGCCCGATAAAAACAAACCTAATGCCTTGGGATTATAATCTTTTTTAACACCCAGCAGTGGCCTTAAATTTAAAGGAGAACGTTTAAAAAACTGTATCCATGCTAACCGCATAACCCTGCTTGACGACAAGCCCGGCACCCATTTAAAAAAGCTGCTGGTTAAACCATCGTATGGATCGTATCCTTTAAACTGTTCTGCTTCGCAATATTTTTTAAGCCTGTTAAAGGGCTCTGTAAATTTTTGGTTCAATGTTCCTGGGTTTGATAAAGGGTAAACTTTTGCCTTTATTACTTCAAAATATTTAAATCTATATGGTTGCTCAACCATGGGTGAATTTCATAAAACGTAATACCTGCCTCCATCTTATTCTCCCTTGGTATAAAACTGTTGCTGCCGGCATATTGTATTGCTGCTACAGTTCTTTCAGATAATTTTTTTCTTAAAATTTTTCTTATCCCATCTACGCTTTTTGCCTTACTGTAATCGCAGGGATAATATCCTATTATTGACCCGGAGTCTATTCCTTTATCAATAAAATGCATTGTTGGAATAACAGGTACATTTAAAAGTACAGAATAAGCAATGGTTGATTTTCCTCTAAGCTGCGGAAGATACCCCCAGTGATCATTAATTAAACCTTTTCCAAATGCTCCAAAAATATTTTCTTTAATTATAAAATTAAGTTTGTGAAACCCAATATCGAAATTACCTGCCTTTAATACTTCACCAATCTTTTTATCTTTATAATCAAAGTTGAGTGTACGGTAAGAATAAAAATTACCTGCCAGTAATGAAAGTATTTTAACAGGCAACCCTAACTTTAAAAAACGGTTAATGTGCTTATTAGGATGATGAGGTAAAAAAAATTGCTCCACATGGTGGCCTTCTTTTTTCAGCTTTTTTATAATGACACCAAAAAACAGTGGAAAACCAACCAAGCCTATTCTTAACGGAGTAGTATTTTTATACTCAACTTTACTTAAATCACTTCCGGTTATATCTGCCGGATGTTTAGCTAATTGAGCAGGCTTTTTGTGGCATTTATTTTCATCAAGGTTTGTATTAAACTTGGCCATGCATCCATCCATCAGTGCTTTGTCAACATTGTTTTCTTTGTAAAACCAAAGCAGCTCATTAAAGTACCTGATATCGTCAGTTGCCAAATATCCAATAGAAAGAAAATTAAGCACCCTGCTTCTTTGCCCGGCTTCTAATGGTTTTTTTCTTTTGTAATGAACTTTAAAAAGTAGCTCTTCAAACGTAGAAGGATCGGTAATGAATTTTTTTTTTATTGAATCCCAATCAATAACCACTTCCCCCATTAATATTGTAATGTCGAATTGGTTGATGCCGTTTAATTGAAATTTTCCGGCATTGATTGATATGTTAGGATCAATGGTCTGCATATTTAAGCAGTTTTTAGTTTTACCATATTTGTCTTTGCATCAATCTCTTTCAAATACTCTGTTAGGCTGCTGAATTCTGCTATATCGCCATATTTTTCGAGAACGTAGGAAAGGAATCTTTCAATGTCTTTAAAATAATTATTGTATTGTTTGGTATGGCACTCAATTAATATTGGTATTCTTTCAAAAGGAGTGTCTGATAGCCTGCTAATAACCTGGTCGAAACTTGTTTTTAAGTAACTGTAAGGCTGGTTACCAATTTTAAGATGCGTTTTATAGTTTACAAAAGGAAATCTGGGTCTTGAATCTTCAGACACAGGAGATAATCCACTGATTTTTTCAGGTATCTGGCCATTATAAAAATGACGCATCGAATCTTTTTTAGAAATTTTTCTTTTAACCATATCTGCAGCCAGATAACTAAGGCCTTTTAAGCCCGGTGTTACAATCTGAAGCGGAATTACAGTAATTTCTTTTTTCTCAGGTGATACTTTGCACAGATCATTGTAATCAGGATAATAAGGCATGTTGGGTTCTTCCAGGGTTGTATAATCTACACCATTACTGGGTAAAGCCATTCCCTTACGAACACCCATAACTATTCTTATGCCATGTTTTTCCATATTCCTCAAAAGATCTCCTGAAGGCTGCAGGCCCCATGAACCGCCTTTATATGCAATTACTTTATAGTCGGGATCGATTGGTGTAATTAAGTTCTCAAGATAATTTACAGATTCTCTTATCAGCATATCCTGGTCGGCATTACTGTATTTTCCAAAATTCCAGTTATTCCCCAAGTAAAAGAAATCGTCTTTTAATGTTGCATTCATCCATTGCGGATGCAGGTGAAGCTGTACATCGAAACCGTAAGATTTCATCAGCAGGATATTATCATCCCAAAGATTTTTTTGCAGTTTAATGTTATAGTCTGAATGGATATGATTACTGTACACCAATTGCTGTACCACATCAACCATAAATGTTAGTTTGATGCCGAGCCGATTGGCAAGTTTCATAAAGAACAGGGAAGGGAGGTATTGTAATTGTGCTACATTGCCCAGGCCATTGCCCATCACTTCCCAATCATCTTCAATTAATATATTGAACCTTTTTTTCATTTTCGTAGTCGGGTTTTAATAGTACTGCATAACAGTCTGAAAAATTAAAACGAAATTTTCAGACTTTTAATATTTAATAAATACATTTTTTTTACCATCCGGCATTTTTAATGCCTTATGATGACCTGATTTGACTGCAAGATGGAGATATTTTTAATTTAATTTCCTGAAAATTATTTATTTCAGCCATCTTTCGGGTTATTTTCAAACTTAGTCAAGATGTATCTCCTGGGGCATACCTGTAAAAAGGCTATCATGTATTTTAAAAGTAGTTAAAGTTGTCAGGCATATTGAACGGAAGCTTATTGGGCTGTCGTTGCCTGATTTAAGTGCATTGGCAAACACGGTAACTTCTTCTTTGTGCCCTTTACCAGATGATTTCAGTTTAATTGTTTTCCCGTTTTTATAAATCAGCCCATCCTTGAAATCGTTAATAATCCCGATTTTAGACGCACTGAAAACTTCAATCAACTCTTTTGGCATTCCCTTATCACCATTAGCAAGATAAGTAAGGTTGCCTACTGAACCATCTTTGAATTTTACAACAATGGCAATATTATCTGCTGCTGTTATTTTATCATTTGCAGTGTTAATACATTCTGCATATACTTTTACCGGTTCGGAACCGGTGAAATACTGCATAAGGTCGATAAAATGACACATTTCGCCAATGATTCTTCCTGCACCTGTATCTTTTTGCTGCAGCCAGTTATCTTTTGGAATAAATCCTGCATTTATCCTGATATTGATAACCATTGGCTCTCCTGTATTCAAAAATTCTTTTTTAATACTTTCACTTATTGGAGCAAAACGCCTGTTGAAACCTACTAAAAGTGGTTGTGTATGTTTTTGTTTAGTTTCAATTACCTGGTTCAGCTCTTCTTCATTTATTGCAAGCGGCTTTTCTACAAATACATTTTTATTTGCTTCAAGCGCTTTAATAACATAACCTGCGTGTGAGGAGTGCGGCGTTGCAATAAATACTGTGTTTATCTTTTCGTTGGTAATAATATCATTTACTTCTGAAGAGCAAAAGTTAAATCCGAATTTGCTGCCAACATTTTTTGCTGTAATGCCCCGTGAAGTAACAACTCCATCCAGCGAACAACCGGATGACTTTACATTAGGTATCAGGTAACTTTGTGCAAAACTACCGGCACCAATAAAACCTGTATTTATAGCCGATAAAGGTTTGTTAGCGATATTTATTGCAGACCTTGATTTAGCTTCATTCTCTGCATACTTCAGCAGGATACCGATATGATGCTCCTTCACTTTTCCTAATATAATGTCGTATGCTTTCTCTGCATCATTGATGTCTATGATATGGGTTGTAAGTGGTTTTAAGTTGATCTGTTTCCTGGCCAAAAGATCAAGAAAGCTTTCCATATTACGCTGTTCTGTCCATCTTACATAAGCATAAGGATAATCGTGGCCGTTTTCTTCATAATTCACATCATACCTGCCGGGGCCGTATGAGCATGACATTTTAATATCAATTTCTTTCCTGTAATAAAAGGGGTCCCGTGGAATATTCATTGGCACAACACCCACTACAACTACTTTACCTTTTTTTCTGGCTAATTCTCCGGCCAGTTCTATCGGGTCGTTCGATTGTGTTGCGGCGGTAATTATAATGGTATCAAAGCCATGCCCGTTTGTAAAATTATCGCAGGCATTTTTTAAATTAGGATCAGTTCTTAATAAAGCTTTATCAGCAGAATGTTCATTTGCAATTGCAACAAACGATTCTGAAAAATCAGTTCCAAAAACAGCACAACCATTGGCACGCAATAGCTGGCAGGTAATTTGTCCAAGAAGGCCAAGCCCTATAACACATACCTTTTCCCCTATCTGGGCTTCGGCCTGGCGAACACCCTGCATGGCAATTGCGCCGAGTGTTGTAAAAGCGGCATCATCAGAACTAACTTCATCGGGAATTTTTACAACAAGATTTTGCGGTACTGCAACAATCTCTGCATGTGAAGCATAATCCACGCCGGCACAGGCAACCCTGTCGCCTGTTTTAAACATTCCGTTTGTATCCATGCTTGTTAAAACAACTCCGCTTGTACTATACCCCATTGCCTTTAACGAATCGAGTTTTGCCCTTACCTTACTGATGGTGGCACTCAGCCCTTCTTTTTTAATATTCTGAATAACCTGTGCAACAAGATCGGGCCTCTGCCTTGCCTTATTTAACAGGTTTGCCTGTGCAACTTTTACTGTACCCCTTTCGGTTCCGGCACTTATCAGTGAAAACTGATTTTCGATAAGTACCATCCCCTGTGATACTGAGGGCAGAGGTACATCATCTACATATAACTCTCCTGTCTTAAAATTTTGTATTACCTGTTTCATTTTTTTTTGTTTAAACTATGTGCTTTTATTTATGTTTTATACTATCAATTATCATTTTTACAAGTTGCCGTATCCTGCCTTTTTGTAAATATCCCATATTGTGGTTTATTTAAAAGCATTTCCTTTACCATAATTCTTGATACGGAATCGATACCGTGAAGCGGATCAAGGAAATTATCTTTACTTGCTGTAATTATATTGGGCCAGTTAAAATCGTATAAATCACCAAAGGTTTTTATATCACTTTTAAATTTTTCGTACTCCTTAGTCAGCTTAAACTCACTTACTTTATTTTGTAACTCTGTATGTGTTGGAGATATAAAGAACAAAAGTTTGATATTGTTTTTTAAACAGTAGCCCGATATTTTTTTAAGTTCCTGGTAATAGTTTTTTGGGTAAGAATAATTACTTAAATACCTGCTTTCCTGTTCAAGTTCATATTGCCAGAATGCTTCTCTTGAAAATGGTGGTGCCTCAATTTCAACATGTTGATTAAAGAGCTGCGATTTTAAAATCAGCAACGTATTTTCCATTGTAAACTTGTTCATTAAGTATAATGGAGCAGAGTTTTTTACTTCAAGCGCTGCAGATACCCTGTCTTTAAGTAATGTGCCGCTATACCCCTCTATCGCAACACCTATATATACCTTACTAAGCTTATTTCTTGAAGTTAAATCCCAGAATATTTTAATTACATCCTGTAAAGAGCCTGCCCCTGCTGCCAGGTTAGCCACTTTTTCTCCATTCACCTCTTCAAAAAATTCAGGCATCAACCTTTGTGCACGGGAATCGCCCAGTATTATTACCGGGTGGGGGTTTCTTTCGTATTCAATAAGCCTGTACAGGTAAGTATTTTTTTTTCGGGCCAATTTATTTTTTAATTCAAGGAGGTTTTTGTTTTTCTCAGCAGAAAAATAATTGAACGGGTCAATCACAACCTCTAATACAATAAGAAGTATAAAAGGTGTTAAGAAAATCAATATTTTTTTTACAAATACACTCATACAGTTAATCAGCTTTAAAACTGGAAATAAACAAATTGTTCTCCACTAAAAACGCCAAAATAAAATATCATAAAAATTACAAAATAATAGGAGAACCATCTTACCACCACATTCTTGTTGTTAAACAAAAGCACACGGCCGGGATAGTACTCCTCCATAAAATCTTTGATAAACAAAATACTAAACGCCATAAAGCCATACAACATTGTGTCACCATCCTTATAAGGCAGGTGGAACGAATCGGTAAATATTTTTCCGAAAATATTTAATACTTCAGGAACCGTTGAAGCTGATCCGCCAAAACTTAGCGAAAATGCAAACACCAGGTAAGTGAATAGACAACACAGCAATATATACCACCACCGTAGTTTTAATCTGAATTTATCTTCAAAAGCTTCTTTTCTTTTTCTTGTAAAGGTTTCTATACTTAAAGCGAAGCCCTGTATTGCTCCCCACACTATAAAATTAAATGCTGCCCCATGCCAGACGCCTGAAATAATAAAAGTTAAATTCAATGCTACTGCAATACCCCAAACCCCATATTTTCTAAAACTAAAAGCCAGCGGGGTATATACATAATCTGTTAACCATTTGATCAATGAAATATGCCAGCGTCTCCAGAATTCGGAAATTGTGGGTGCAAAAAACGGCCGGTTAAAATTTGGTATTATATTAATTCCCATCACTTTTGCACAACCGATTGCAATCAGTGAATATCCTCCCAAATCGCCATAAACACGTATTGGTTGCATCAGCGTTGCTAAAAGTAAAGAAGAACCTACGTGCTGATCTGCATTATTAAAAACTGCATCAATATATATACTTATCCTGTCTGCCAGTGCCAGTTTCATAAAATAGCCCCAAAGTATCAGCTGTAAACCCGCAATCATCATTTGATAATTAAACTGCAGTTTACCTTTAAACTGGTGAAACATATTGGTAGCCCTTTCTATTGGGCCGGACATTACTATGGGGAAAAAAGATAAGAATAGTGCAACCACTCCAATATTTTTTTCTGCTTCTACCTCTTCATTATATACATCTATTACATATCCCAGCGCCATAAATGTATAAAAAGAAATACCCACCGGTAAAAGTAAACTTATGTGCGGCAGCTGTAAATGTAAACCGGCAGCATTAAGCAAACCAAATACGCCTTCGTTTATAAAGTTGAAATATTTAAAGAAAAAAAGAGGTAATAGTGTAATTATAATATCTGCAACAAGTAATTGTTTTTTCCTTCTTTCTGTTTTTGCCTTAGCAATTAACATACTGAAAGAATAGGTAGTTAAAGTAACCGCTGCCAGTAAAATAGCATATACCGGCTTTATGTTAATATAAAAGTAGTAACTGGCTATTAATAAAAACAGCCACCTGAACTTTTGTGGAAGCAAAAAGTACAGGATAAGTACAGTTGGAAAGAAAATTAAAAAATTAAACGAGGTGAAAACCATGTAACTTATAATTTAGAGCTAATAATAGCTATCATGTCTCCTACGTTTGCCATTTTATTCAGATCCTTAAGTTTAAACTTAATTGCAAATTCATTTTCTATTTCAGCAATAAGCAGCATATGAGATAAGGAATCCCAGTTTTCTACATCAAGGGCACTAAGTTGATCTGTTAACTCCAATGAGGTATTATTAAATACTTTTCTAAATACAGGTGTTAGTTTTTCTACGATTAAGGTTTGTTCCATTATAATAATTTTTCTACTGTTAAGGTTTGTTCTATTCTGTTATTTTTTTAAGTTCTTTTCCATTAAATATTTTTCGTTGCTGGGCAGGTAATCAAATATATCTTCGTCATCTGATTTATATTTTTTAACAGTTGTAAACCCATGTCTTATTAAAATTTTAATTGCAAAAACGCTGTTTTTAAATATCTGGCATTGTACTTTTTCCAATTCGGGATAAACAGCTAAAGCATTTTCTTCAATTATATTCATCAATTGTGTATCAAGTCCTTTGCCCTGATGTTCACTTAAAATATGAAAATATTCAAGCTGAAGTGTCATAGGCTCTCTGTCCACCAAAACATCCTTAATTATATGTGCCTTGGTTTTTAAAAACTCTATACTTTCTTTTCCAAAAGTATAGCTCATTAAATTAGACTTTAATATTTTTGAAGGCATACATCCATTATAGCATTCTATCCATGCCCCCGATCCGGAAACTGGTTTGCCGTTATACTCTGTAACTATAAAACTGCTGAGAGAAAGTTCACATCCATCTATCTCTTCTTCTAACATATTTATAATCAATTCTTTTGCTCTGTCTTCAGGTATATTAAATAGTGTCGTAAAGTTTAAATTTTCAGACATCCCTTTTTTTGATGTAATAATTACATCGGCTAAAAAAGGGATATCGCTTGCCTTAGCTTTTCGTATTAAATACTCACTCATGTTCTAAAATTTTTCTTTCAATGGTTTCCTGTCAATTTTACCATTAGTATTAAGCATAAATGAATTTACAAACCGAACCTGCGTTGGAATCATATAGCCAGGCATTTTCGATTTCATATAACCAAGTAGTCCTTTCGTATCAAACTCACCAGATTCTATAACCATTCCAATCTCAGTATTACCGATATGGTTGGTGAAAGCAATTGCAACTGCATTAGTTTTTTTCAGGTGTTCTTTTGCATAAAATTCAATTTCAGAAAGCTCAACTCGAAAGCCCTGAACTTTTATCTGCGAATCAATTCTTCCCAGATACATAATATCACCATCAATATCAGCATGGCAAAGGTCGCCGGTTTTATAAAACCTTGTAGCTTTACCATTATACGCAGTATAGAAGAATACTTCCCTGTTTTTTTCTTCGTTTTTCCAATAGCCTGGTGTTAATTGCACCCCACCAAGGCATAACTGTCCTTTTTCGCCAGGCCTGACTATTTCGTTATCCTCATTAACTATTATTGTATAAGTTCCCTGCATGGCTTTTCCGATAGATAATAAGCCGTTTGAAGTTTTGTTTTCGGCATTACGGTTGTAGGTATAATGCGTACAAAAAATTGTATCTTCTGTTGGTCCATAAACATTCATGATTGTTGCATTGGGAATACAATCAGCCCATTCTTTTGTTACATCTAAAGGGAGTGCTTCGCCGCAAAACAAACTGTATTTCATACTGGCACAATCAATCTCACCAAAATAGGGGCGCAGGTAATGAATGATTGATGGCACCATCAATGCTACAGTTAAATGCTGTTCTTCCAGTAATTCTGCTATGTAGTTAAATTTAATTTTGTCTTTGGGAATTGTGTATACACAAGCTCCTTTTAGCAGTGGTGCTAAATAAGACATTACAGACAGATCGAAAGTAAGTTCAAACATTTGTAAACACCTGTCTGTTTCATCCATTTCAATTTCCAAAGCAAAAAAAGCTTTTATAAAACCGGCAAGATTGGCACGGCTTACAGGAACACCCTTTGGTACACCCGTTGTGCCCGATGTAAAAAAAATATAGGCTAGCGCTTCATCACTAACATCATTGGGTATTAAATTAATTTCTTTACAATTTAATTCCCTTGATCTTATTGCAGGAAAATTAGTGAATAAGGGTTTGTCTGAAGAATCGATTACAACCGTTGTACCTGCCTGTTGCAAAACATTTATATTACGCTCAATCGGCGTATCGGGATTAACCGGCACATAACATTTTCCTTCTAACCACAGCGCAATTATTGCAGCATAGGTTTCAATATCGTCATTTGCAATAAGGCCAATATTAACATCATCTGCCTGCAATGCTTTAACTGCCTGCCTGATGGCAGAAACAGTTTCACTAAACTGCCGGTAAGAATAAAAAATGCCGTTTATACAAAATGCGTTTTTCTCTCCATACTGCTTAACAGCTAGTTCAAATGGTTGTAAAACCTGGGTATAAAATGTAGAGTTCCTGTTCATCTGCTATTAATCAATTCTGGTATAAAAAAAAGCTGCTATTCCCAATTATCTTCAATTTGTTCTTAATATCCTGTTCAAAAAAAACTCCAGCTCCTTAAAAATGCTACTATCAGGATAAAAATTATTTTACTAAATTAAAACGTGTATTTATTTGATTTATTATACAAAGTACTAATATAGAAATTAGCTTTTTAAGTAAGCTCATGCTGCCATGCGGTGTTAATTTTAAGGTTGTTTACCCGCTTTGCAGTTTTCACATTTTGAGAAAACTGAAAGTTTCCTTTTATCATTAAACAACTCATCTACCATTGGCCTTGCCTGCTCATCTTTAAAATGAAAGGGGTCAGAGAAATTATTTTTTTCATTAGTTAATTCATTAGGGAAATTAAAGTCATACACATCCCCCAGTTTTTTTACATCTTCTTTAAATTTAAGTTCATCTGCCTGCATATTAAATTCCGGAATCTTTTTTTGCAGATCAACATGGCCGGCAGGAATAAAGAAAACCAGTTTAATATTGTTTTTATTACAGTATTGAGCTATCTCTTTAAAAGATTCATAATAAGCAGCAGGATAAGTGTGCCCGGTTAAGAACCTGTTAGCTGTAACATCAAGCTGGTATTGCCAAAATTTTTCGGTTGACATATCAGGTTTATTGATTTCTACCTTCGAATTAAAAATTACAGCCTTAAGTATAAGTAAAGTAGATTGTAATGCAGACTTGGAAAAAACGTAACTGAAAAAATTCGATTTGATCTTTACAGCTTCCGGCACCCTGTTTCTATATTGTGACCCGTTAAAATCAATAAAGCTGATGCCGATATATACTTCTTTTAATTGTGTGTATTTAGAAAGTTCCCAAAATGTACTAATGATCTCAGGCATGGTTCCTCCTCCATAAGACATATTCATAAACTGTTTGCCTGTATATTCCTTTATTATAGGTGGTATAAAAAGGCCTGTTTGTGACGAACCCAGAAGTACATAAGGTGTAGGCTGTTTTTCAAATTCTATTAACTCGTAAAGGGGATTACTTATTTCATACGCTATTTTTCTTTTAAGTTCGTCTTTAACTATCCCTTTTGATACTGTAAAATAATTATAGGGATCAACAATCACTACAAGCAGTACATACAATAGCACCGGTATCAAAAACATCAATAATTTTTTAAAAAAATATTGCATAACTATTTAAAAACATTAAAACTGAAAATAAATAAACGTTTCCTGGAAGCCTCCAAACCAAATAATAACCACCCCGATAACATAATATAAACTCCAGCGGAATACCTTAGGCAGCCTGGTATTGTTAAGCTGCAAAGCATGGTCTTTATCTCTTTGCAGCCACTCCGCTGTTAATAAAATACAGGAAAAAATCAAAGCAATAAGTGCACTGCTCCTGTTTGTAAATAATGGGTAACTAAAAATAGATGTTGAAAAAATGTGTTTGAAAAAATTCAGCGCATCCGACATACTATCTGCCCGGAAAATAATATTTGCAATTGTTACCAGGATAAATGTGAGCAGGATATTTCTAAATTCAACAAATGGCGGAAATATTTTTTTTACATCTGTTTTTTTCTTTTTGTTCATTGTTCCCCTGATAATTAAAGGAACAAAGTAACACCCATGTAAAAAGCCAAACCAGATGAATGTCCAGTTGGCACCATGCCAAAGACCAACCACTGTAAAATTTAAAAGAATGGCTAATACAAGGCCAAACTTTCCATAATCTCTAAACGAAATTGATAGTGGTGTAAAAACATAATCTGTTAGCCATGATGTTAGTGATATATGCCACCTTCGCCAATACTCTGCAATATTTTGGGCAAAAAACGGGAAGTTGAAATTTTTAGTGATATTAAAGCCCAGCATTCTTGCTATACCAATTGCCATATCTGAGTAACCGGAAAAATCTGCATACAATTGAAAAGAATAAAACAATGCCCCAAGTACAAGGGAGCTTGCAGGCAGGTTTTCGTAATTACC
Organism: Ferruginibacter sp.; assembly: GCA_043769035.1. Lineage (GTDB taxonomy): Bacteria > Bacteroidota > Bacteroidia > Chitinophagales > Chitinophagaceae > Ferruginibacter. Next base: position 4,752 of record JAYVJU010000069.1, on the reverse strand, counting down.
AAATATCTGGTTTGTAATTGCAGCACAATTATCTGCTACAACAATTTTTTTAAACAAGCCCCAGAGTACCTGGCGCATACCATCTGTAATTCCAGCATAATCAAAACCCCTTGGTTTTTCCAGTTGTGGTATTAAAAGTTTTGCCCGGTCAATTGGCCCCGAAATAAGACTGGGGAAAAAAGCCACATAAGAAAAAAATACTGCAATATCGGTAACAGGTTTTATTTTACCCTTATCAATATCTAAAAGATAACTTATTGTTCTAAACGTATAGAAACTTATACCTAAAGGAAGAATGAGCTGAAGCGTACGAACTTCAATATGGAAATTGAAAACAGAAAAGGCCGATGCAAAAGAAGTAATGAAGAAGTTATAGTACTTAAAAAAAAGCAGCCCGCCAATCCCTTGCAGCAAACCAATAAAAAGTAAAAACCTCCGGCGCTTATTATTTTCCGATTTTGCTATTGCTATTCCCAGGTAATAATTTAATGCCGAACTGCCTATCAGTAAGGATAGAAAACGCCAGTCCCACCATGCATAAAATACATAGCTGCCTGCTAACAGTAAAATATTTTGAAGCTTTAGATTTTGTTTAAAGGCAAGCCAGTACAATAAAAAAAAGCCAGCAAAAAAAACAGCAAATGTTATTGAATTAAAAAGCATACACTTTTACACTACCTGTTTAAAATAAATGATCATTAATAAATTACAACTTGCTTACAACAGAATCAACCATTTCGCCTACATTATTCCAGCTTTGTATTTCTTTTGAAGTAAACCGCAGCTTAAAACTTTTTTCAACTGCTACTACTAATTGCACATGTGACAATGAATCCCATTCTTCAATTTCATCCGCCGTTGTAGCATCGGTTAATTTTATTTCTTCGTTATCCAGTACTTCTGTAAAAATACCGTTAAGCTTTTCCAGCACTTCATTTCTGTTCATGTCTTTTTTATTTTATGTTTATAAAACATTTTTTGTTTTCGTAGCTTGTTATATCTAAGTACCAAAATCCGTCTCTTTTATCAAAACCCAGTTTTTGGTAGTGCTCTTCCACCATCTCGTTTTTTGATGTTTTAATATATTCTCCTTTTAATGATAGGTAACCCTTTTCTTTTGCAAAATTTACAATGGTATTTAAGGTAAAATTTTCCATACCCCTTTTTAAAACACGGCAACTCATAAACCAGGTGTCTATAAATAAATTTTTGTCATCTTCTCGTTTAAGAATAATTACACAGATCAAACCGTTATCACCAAACTTGTCTGCCAGGCTGAATGCAAACGTAAAAAAATCATTTGATGCCGACATTAATTCTATATCAACTTCATTATATCGTACTGTTCGTAAATTAAACTGGTTCGACCTCTGAGAAAGTTGCGCAACCCGGGGTGTATTAAATTTATTAAATGATTCCACCAGCGAAAGCATGTTCAGGCTTTTCAAAAAATCATCTTCATTGGTAAAATTCTTTTGCAAAACCGTACGTTGGGCTTCAACCTGGTACAATTTTGTTCTTTCAGCATCTTCACCGGAAAATGATATGGTTTCAAATAAATTTAACGGATATAAATATTCCAGGTAATCAGCCGGATCTTCGGGAAGCTCAGGCACAGTAATGCCGGGTATATTCTCTCTTACAATATTTCTTTCAAATGGGTTATCATCTAAAAAAACCATTGAATCAAAACCAATATTCAGTATGCTTTGTATCTGGCGGATATTATCAGCCTTATTATCCCAGTTTGCTATGAACACAGAAATATCATCCAATCGCAAAACCATATCCGGATGTTTTTCAAAAGGTTCTTTAGCAACCGACTCGGTATTTTTACTGCAAACAGCCAGAATGATACCACGGTTCTTCAGTTTTTTTATCCAATACTGAAACTCAGTAAATGCTTTGCCAATTCCTAAACTACCTATCTGTATATTTTCCAATCCGTCATCGCCTATTATACCTCCCCACATTGTATTATCCAGATCCAGTATCAAACACTTTTTAAATTTACCATCCATAGCCGCAATTATATCAATTGTATTGGTTGCTATGGCTGGTAATACATCCAGGCTTAAAACCATTTCTGTATTGATGTAAATAGAAGTTTGAAAAAAATTATTTTTCCCTGTTTGATTTTGAATAGTAGCCAGGTCGAGCAGATAAAAATTTGCATGTTTACCGGCAAAAACCATTAATTCATAATTCAGTTTCCGGAGCTGAAATAAAAAGGAGGATTCAATTTTATTGGCATAGTTTCCAAACACCGAATCGTTTATCTCTGAATAATTATAGTAAATTATTTTAGCACTACAATTAGCGTTGAGGCTGGAGAGTAAATTTTCAATTCCATTTAACTGGCCGGATGCAAAACTGGTATATTGCTGCGGCGCAAGTTTATTATATTTACCAAGCAGTTTGTGTGTAGATTGAAACAGCACTATAATTTCAGGCTTAAATTCATATAGTTCTGATGCAGGATCAAATACCTGACGTTCTATCTGGTTAAAGTCTGCCTCCCATATCTGTAAATCAAATCCATAATCAAATCCTGCGCCCCGTATTGCCTGTATAAGGAATTGTGTTGCAGTATCACCTAATACTGCAACTTTAATGGTTTTTAAATTACTAAAATCCTTTTTTAAATTTTTCTTTAATTGTAAAAAGCTGCTCATTATAAATTCAAAAATTATTTATACTCATCTTAATAAATATTTATTAAGATGAAGTTTTGTTTAATCACCTAAATATTCCCTGCACCATAATTCCAGCGTAAGTAACTGGTATATCTGGTAGGCATTATCCTCACTTCCATTTCTGTCGTTGTCAATCAGTTTTTTTACAACTGCATAGTTCACAAATCCTCTTTTTGTTATTGCCTGTTCAGATAATAATTCATCAACCATCGGTTTTAATTCATTTGATATCCACGATCTGATGGGTGCACCAAACGAAGCCTTGGGCCTGTAAATAATTTCTTTAGGAAGAAATTTTTCCGCTGCCTTTTTTAATACAAATTTTGAAACCCCTTTTTGTATTTTATATTTTCCGGGAATTTCCATTGCTTTTGTAATAACCAGTTTATCTATAAACGGAACCCTCACTTCAACAGAAGCTGCCATAGAAGCCCTGTCGGAGTAAGTTAAATTTAATCCCAGCATAAACATGTTAATATCTGTATTACAAATACGGTTGAAAGGGTCATCTTTAAATTTGGAATCGAATATTTCCTTATGTTCCGTATTAATAGCTTCAATGCCCTGCCAGTAATTTGCTTTTAATAATTCTTTTAACTGGTCGGTGTCATAATAAGAGTAGCTTCTCATATAGGCACGTTCAAGTGGCATAGTAGCAAAACTCATAAACCGTTTTGCCCATCGTCCGAATTTAAACCCCCGGTTTGAAATTTTAACCGGTAATAAATTAACCATTTTTGAAACCACATATTTTACCGGTTGGGGTAACCTGTTAAACCGCTGTGCCATCATGGTGGCTTTTTGCCTGCGGTAACCAAAAAATATTTCATCGGCACCCATGCCTGATAATAATACTTTAACGCCTTTATCTCTTGCGGCTTTGCATATTAAATATGTATTAATAGCCGCAGGGTCTCCAATAGGTTCATCTAATGATTTTACCATTGCCGGCAAATCTTTAAGAATATCCGGGCTTATTTTTATTACGTTATGATCTATATTAAACATACCGGCAAGCATGTTGGCATACTTCTCGTCGTCCGGCATACTTTCAGCCTTTTTATCTTTATCTTCTGTGCCGATGGTATAGGTAGATAAGTGATCGTTTGATTTTTTTGCCAATACTGAGATCAATGAAGAATCAAGGCCCCCACTTAAAAAACAACTTACAGGTACATCGGCTACCATATGACGTTTAACTGATGACTCCATTGTATCAGCAACATCTGCTGCAATACTGTTAATATCAGAAGATTTTTTACCGCCTGTTTTATCCTGTAGTTCCCAATATTTAACCAGCTTAAGGCCTGTTGTTTTATTGTAAGAGATATAATGTGCCGGTGGGAGTTTATAGCATCCTTTAAACATCGATTCATTACCCGATATCCATATATAGTTTAAACAACTAACAAGAGATTTTGGATTGATAGTTTTGTTGAACCCCGGAACATGAACCAGTGTTTTCAATTCGGAACTAAAAGCGAATGCGCCATTTATCTGTGTATAAAATAAAGGTTTTATTCCAAAATGATCCCGGGCAATAAATAATTCGCCTGTGGTTCTGTTATAAACAGCAAAAGCAAACATGCCAAGAAAATGATTCAGACAATCATATCCATAATGTTTGAACATTTCCACCACTACTTCTGTATCCGACGAGGTATTGAATGTTACCTGCTTCTCACCAATCAGTTTATCCTGAAGTTCTTTATAATTATATATTTCGCCGTTAAACACAGTTACCAGATCGTGTTTATGAAACGGTTGGTTAGCAGCCTCACTTAAATCAATAATGGAAAGCCTTTGGTGAGCAAAAGCAATATAATCATCCTGCCATACAGACTGATTATCCGGGCCACGGTGTTGCTGTACCTTGTTTGCTTTTGCAGCAAGATCAGCATTATTTTCAAAACCAATAAACCCGGCTAGTCCACACATTTAAAAATATTTTTAAATTTTATTAAAGTATTCCATCAGCTTGGCAACAATTTTTTCTGCTGTAAATTTTTCTGCCAGTACTAAATTATTCCTGCCCATTTTATCCTGTAATGCTTTA
>JAYVJU010000068.1:0-6725 GCA_043769035.1 Ferruginibacter sp. | reverse complement strand
GGGGTTCTTTATGGCTTTGCCTCTACCGGTATGTGGCAATATGCCGATACTGCCTTAATAAAGAAGTTCGGCCTTAATGGTAATGTTTTTACACCAGGGCAGGTTAAGCCAATTGACCAAAATGGCGATAACAAAATAGATGGAAACTTTGACCGGGTAATTATAGGTAATACAAGACCCCGCTGGATAGTAGGTATGACGAATAACTTTAGTTACAAAAATTTTGAGTTGTCATTCTTTATTTATGGACGGTTAAATTACTTCTTCAATACAGGTGGGGAGGCTCAAACAGCTCGTGGTAATCAGCGGCAGATTAGTTACTGGACAGAAAATAACCAAAACAGCGATTATCAAAAACCATTTTATTCAGTAGGTTCTGGCGATAACTATTCTGGTGCACTTGGTCCTAAAAAAGCATCGTTTATGAAAATCAGAAACATTTCTGCTTCATACAACGTTCCCGGAAAAATTCTGACTAAGATGCACATGTCCACTTTACGTGTGTATTTCCAGGCTGCAAACCCCGGTATGCTTTTCTCCAAAATTAAATTCATGGATATGGATGCAGCAGCAATGTTCTCTAACCGTGGTTTTACCTTGGGTATTAATGCAGGATTTTAATTGATTATAACTTGTGGGTAATGCCATCGAGCATTTATCAACAATAAAAAATATAAAGATGAAAAATAAAATATTTAAAATAAGTTTTGTAACCATGCTTGTAGTACTGGTTGCTACTTCTTGTAAAAAATCTTTTTTAGATGAAACACTGGAAACCGTAAGGGATTTGGAATATTATAAAACAGATGCCGGCATTGTGCAATTGGTTAATGGTGCCTATCATCAGGTGTTTGCCACTCCATTCAATGGAGAAATGGCATTTTCTAACATGTGCTATGGGGTTGATGAATTCCGTGTAGGCGGCGATCCATCAAACGGTATGTATAATTCTTATGGCAATACATTTGGTCCAATTGTTACTATTAATAATGGTAATACAGTATTGGCAAATGCACAATGGGATAACTTATACATTGGAATAGGGCAAGCCAACCTTATTATTCAAAATGCAGCTGCCAGTGCTTCTACAGCTACTGCCATAAAAAATACAGCCTTAGGCGAAGGGTATTTTTTACGTGCCTATAATTATTTGAGGCTGGTAAGCCAGTTTGGAGCAGTGCCTTTAAAAACTATTGCAAGCGATCCAAGCGCAGCAGCAGAATTAGAATTTTCTCGTCAATCACCTAAAGATGTTTATGACGTAATAATTGCTGATTTTATAAAAGCAAATAATTTGTTGAGCAATACTGGTGGCCCCGGAAAAATTACCAAAGATGCTGCGTCACACTTTTTAGCAAAAGCATATTTGAGTCGTGCCAGCGAAATTAATGATTCTTGGAACACCTCTACAAAAGCCGCAGATTTAGCTGCCATTGGGCCATTGTGCGATGCTGTTATTGCCAATCATGTGTTGGCACCAAATTTTGGTGATTTATGGAGATATACTGCTCCTAATGGTGCCAATGAAAACCTAAGGGAAGTTATCTTATCAGCACAGTTTACATCCGACTTATCTGCAAATGGTCAAAATACACAGCACTTATATTATGCTTCCCGTTACGAAGATGTTGCTCAAATGCAAAGAGACTTGAGTGGTGACCGTCCTTTCAGCCGCCTGTCGCCAACCTTTTTCATGTATAGGGTATATGACATGCAAAACGACTCAAGGTTTTGGAAAACCTTCAGAACAAAACACAGGGTTAATGCTAATGCACCAACTGCACCCTATGTTCAGGGAGATTTGGGTATATTATATGTGATTAATCAACCCGGCGATACCCGGTTTTCTGCAAATCTGTTAAACAATTCTGTAGTATATAGCGGAACCGGAAAAACTATACCTCATGCGTACATAGCGTTTAAAAATGGTGTTACAACAGATATTGGATGGAACGATACCCGTAAATTTCCTTCGCTAAGTAAATTTTTTGATGGTTCACGTACTGCAGGTTTTAACGATGTAAGAGGCCTTCGGGATATTACATTAGCACGTTCTGCCGAAACGTATTTAATTGCTGCCGAAGCAAAAATACGGTTGGCAAAATTAGGTACAGGTGCTTATACTGATGCTTTGCCTTATATAAACCCATTAAGGGCAAGAGCAGAATATAAAAATGCAGAAAGCCGTTCTGTTTATTATGATGGTGGTGCTGCACCAAGCAGTGCACCTCAAACTGTTCCTGCGTCTTTCTTTCCTGAAAATTCTTACTACGAGTCAAATAATATTCCTGTTACTACCGCCGCTTCAACCCCTTTGGCAATTACTAACATTGCCGCATTACCTGCCGGTGATGAACTGGTAATAAGCAGGTTGGGGCTTACTGCCACTTACGACAGGATGCTGGCGCTTTTATTAAATGAAAGATCACGGGAACTGGCTGGAGAATATTTACGCTGGCAGGATTTGTCACGTACTAAAACATTAGTGTCACGTGCCATTGCATTTAATCCTGATGCAGCTCCAAATATTAAAGACTTTCATACGCTGAGGCCTGTACCACAAACTTTTCTTGATGGAATTCAAAAAGGCGGCCTTGCATTAACTGCAGCAGAAAAACAAGCAATGCAAAACCCAGGATATTAATTTTTTCTCATAATAGCAGTTGTAAAAAGGCGGTCAATGAAAATTGCACCGCCTTTTAATTATAAAGTGATTTACATTAGTATAGATTTAAAAGTTATAATAAAATGAAAAAAGAAAAATTATTTATAACACTTAATTTTTTAGCTGCTGCTGCCACAGCACAAATAAAAACGGGTAATGATGTTACAGCTCCTTTACATGCCATGAAGGTAAATTACCCTGTGCCTTACGAGCCAATGCCTGCAGCAGAAATTAAAAAAGTATTAGACAGGGTGTTTAATTATTTAGATGCCGTAACACCGGCACAAATGATTAATAAAAAAACAAATGAGGTTGTTAATGATGTTTCTAAAATAGATAGCAATACCGTTTTGCAAAAAGCAGATTTTAGATTTACCAGTTACGAATGGGGTGTAACATATTCTGCAATGTTGTTGGCTGGAGAAACCACCGGCGATAAAAAATACACCACTTATGTAAAAGACCGCTTTAATTTTCTATCCACATGGATACCTGCAGTAAAAAAATTGAAAGCTGCAGGTGGTTACAGTGGCAATAATTATCCTTTAAAACAACCCATTGAACCTCATGCACTGGATGATGCCGGTGCCGTTTGCGCTGCAATGATTAAAGCAACTACTGCTGGCCTAAATAATAACCTTCGTCCACAAATTGATGTGTACAGCAATTGGGTTGTAAATAAAGAGTACCGTTTTAAAGATGGCACATTGGCAAGAATGCGCCCTCAAAAAAATACCTTATGGTTAGATGATTTGTACATGGGTGTACCTACACTGGCACAGATGGGAAAATTAACCGGCGAAAAAAAATATTTTGATGACGCTGTGAATCAAGTAAAACTATTCAGCCAAAGAATGTTTATAAAAGAAAAAGGTGTTTATATGCATGGCTGGGTAGAGAGTATGGAAACGCATCCCGAATTTAAATGGGCAAGGGCAAATGGCTGGGCTTTATTGGCCATGTGCGAATTGTTAGATGTATTACCCGAAAATCACGAAGGAAGAGATGATGTGTTGCAGCAATTTAAAGCTCATGCAAAAGGTTTGGCATCTTATCAAAGCGGCAGCGGCTTTTGGCATCAATTGTTAGATAGGGAAGATTCTTATTTAGAAACATCAGCTACTGCAATTTATGCCTATTGTATTGCTCATGCTTGTAACAAAGGCTGGTTAAACCCTGTTACTTATGCCCCAATGGCCAATCTTGCATGGAATGCAGTAGCTACAAAAGTAAATGACAAAGGACAGGTAGAAGGTACATGCGTGGGAACTGGAATGGCGTTTGATCCTGCATTTTATTACCACCGTCCGGTTAATGTTTTTGCAGCACATGGTTATGGTCCCGTAATTTTAGCAGGTGCCGAAATGTATAAACTGGTAGAAAAAAATAAATTTAAAATGAATGACAGTTCGGTACAATTTTATGAGTAAACAATTGTTGTTTCTTTTTACTGCATTTGTTTTTTGTAGTGCTGTTGCAGCACAACAAAAAAATAATTTTAAGTTTGATTTTGGTAATACCGCTACTGCAAAAGGTGATACCGTTGTTACACCAAAAACTATTTATACCGATGCAATTGGTTATGGATTTATAAATTCCCCAGATATACAATCAATAACACGAAATAAAAATAACTTAGCATCATCCGATTTTATAACAGGTATCAAACCTTTCTTTTTTTCTGTAAAAATTTCTGAAGGTAATTATGATGTGAAAGTAACTTTAGGTGATGTTAACGGTACATCTGCCACCACAGTAAGGGCAGAATGCCGCAGGTTATTTTTACAAAATATAAAAACTAAAAAAGGAGAAATAAAAACAGCAACATTTACTGTACATGTTAAAGACAGTATTATAAGGGATGCTAATGGTGTTGCGGTTGATAAGGTAAAATTAAAAGCAAGAGAAATTAATTATTTTCATTGGGATAACCAACTTACCATTGAATTTAATGATACCGCAGCAAAGGTTTGTGCCATAGAAATTACACCCAACACAAAAGCAACCACCATATTTTTAGCTGGCAATTCAACAGTAGTAGATCAAGATAAAGAACCCTGGGCATCATGGGGGCAAATGATACCTTCTTTTTTTGAAGCAAAAAATATTTGTATTGCCAATTATGCCGAAAGCGGCGAAGCATTAAATTCATTTAAAAGTGCAAAGCGTTTGCAAAAAATATTAAGCCTGATGAAACATGGCGATTATTTATTTATAGAATTTGGTCACAATGATATGAAACAAAAAGGCGAAGGCATTGGTCCTTTTACTTCATACAAAAAAGATTTAAAATATTTTATCAGCCAAGTAAAAAAGAAAGGCGGTATTCCGGTTTTAGTAACTTCTATGAATCGCAGAAGTTTTGATAGCACCGGGCATATCAGTAACACATTATTAGAATATCCTGAGGCAGTAAGGCAAACAGCCAAAGAAGAAAATGTGACATTAATTGATTTAAATGCCATGAGTAAAGTTATGTATGAAGCATGGGGATCAGAAAAATCTGTAAAAGCATTTGTGCATTATCCTGCCAATACTTTCCCCAATCAGCCCAAAAAATTAGAAGACAACACACACTTTAATACTTACGGTGCTTACCAAATTGCCCGTTGTATTGTGCAGGGTATAAAAGATAATAAATTACCTATTGCTAAATATTTAAAAAATAATATTGCTCCGTTTAACCCTGCACAGCCAGATGCTGTTGAAAATTGGTATTGGCCACAAAGCATTTTACAAGACGCAGTAAAACCAGATGGTAATTAATTGTATGAAAAAAATAATCTCAGCATCTTTATTAATTGCAGGCTTAGTGTTTTGCAATTTAGTAAATGCACAACAGGCAACCATTACTGTTGATTTAAAAAAAGAAACCGGTGATATGAAACCGGTGTGGGCATGGTTTGGTTACGATGAACCCAACTATACTTACATGAAGGATGGCAAAAAATTGCTAACAGAAATTGCAGCATTAAGCCCGATGCCTGTTTATGTAAGGGCACATAGTTTGCTGGTAACTGGTGATGGAGTGGCAGCATTAAAATGGGGTAGTACCAATGCTTACACAGAAGATGGTAATGGCAATCCAATTTATAACTGGATAATTATTGACAGTATTTTTGATACATATATACAAAGAGGTATGAAGCCACTTGCACAAATTGGTTTTATGCCGGAAGCTTTGTCAACAAATCCAATTCCATACAAACATAATTGGAAACCCGGCGACCCTTATGTAAATATAATTACCGGCTGGGCTTATCCACCTAAAGATTATAATAAATGGGCTGGGCTAATTTATGAATGGGTAACGCATAGTGTTAGACGCTATGGAAAAAAGGAAGTTGAAAGTTGGTGGTGGGAATTGTGGAATGAACCCAATGGTTATTGGAAAGGAACACAGGAAGAGTTTTTTAAACTGTATGATTATACTGCCGATGCAGTAAAGAGGGCTTTACCCACTGCAAAAATTGGCGGTATAAATATTGCAGGTACAGCAAGTAAAAATGCACAGGATTGGCTGCATGCTTTTGTTAAGCATTGTTTTATTGATACCAATTATGTAACAAAGAAAGTTGGGTCACCGATTGATATGATTTTGTTTCATGCAAAAGGTTCACCCAAAGTTGTGGACGGTCATGTACAGATGAATATGGGCAGGCAGCTACAGGATATTAATATCGGTTTTAAATTCGTTGCTTCGTATCCGCAGTTAAAAAATTTACCCGTTGTTATTGGCGAAAGCGACCCCGAAGGTTGTGCTGCCTGTGGTATGAAGACAAATCCTTCAAATGGTTACCGTAATGGCACTATGTACTCCAGCTATACAGCAGCATCTTTTGCAAGAAAATATTTATTAGCCGATTCTTTTAAAGTAAATTTTCTCGGTGCAGTAAGCTGGGCTTTTGAATTTGAAGACCAGCCTTGGTTTTATGGCTTTAGGGATTTGGCTACTAACGGTGTGGATAAGCCGGTACTGAATGTGTTTAGGATGTTTGGTAAGATGAAAGGCAAAAGAGTGGCAGTAGTTGGAAACCAGATGTATGATTTAAAAACGATG
>JAYVJU010000067.1:0-4305 GCA_043769035.1 Ferruginibacter sp. | reverse complement strand
GTTGATGGACAGGCAGCTTGATCCATTGGGCAGCCAGTTATTACATGAAGAACTTACAGACAAAGGCGTTGATATTTATTACAACGATGAGATCGAACGATTTTTAGGCGAAAAAACTGTTAGCGGTATAAGGTTAAAAAGTGGTTTGATCATTAATTGCCAGGCCATAGTAATTGCTATTGGTACAGTGCCTAATATTGAAATTGCCAAAGAAGCCAATATCAATTGCAAACGTGGTGTATTGGTAGATGAATATTTACAAACCAGCTATAAAAATATTTTTGCCATTGGCGAAATTGCCGAATTCAAAGGATTTTTATATGGCATTACTGCCGCAGCAGAACAGCAGGCAGAAATTGTTGCCCGTTATTTGAACGGTGATATTTCTAAATATTACAACGGCAGCCTGCTCATGAATATTTTAAAAATGCACGGCACCGACCTGTGTTCATTGGGCGAAGTGGAATGCCCCAACGATCCGGCTTATGAAGAAGTGGTATTTATTGATAAAGCCAAACGCTATTACAAAAAATGTATCATTCATAACGACAGGCTAATCGGTGCTATTTTAATTGGCGATAAATCAGAGTTTTTGGAATACCGCAACCTGATTGAAAATAAAATGGAGCTGAGTGAAAAACGTATGCAGTTGTTACGCAGCGGTAAAGCTATAGAACCGGTTATTGGAAAACTGATTTGCAGTTGCAACAATGTAGGCGAGGGAAATTTGATTAACAAAATTAATGAAGGTTGTAAAGATCATTTACAACTGTGCCAGCTTACGGGTGCAGGCATGGGTTGTGGCAGCTGCCGCCCCGAAGTAAAAGCTATTTTGGATAGCTGTGTAAATGTTATTAAAAAAGAAGATGAGGTTTTAGTAACTTAGAAAAAATATTTTGAACCCGGCGGCATTGCTACTATGATGCTTCATTGGCAGAGTTTATCCTGAGTAACGAAGGACGCCGTTCAACTACATTAATTCTATTGAACAATGCTTGAAAAGCCAACTATTAAACGAACTACTGCTAACGATAAAGACTTTCAATGGCTCATTAAACAACTCGACAATGAATTGTGGAATGAATTAAAAGAAGATCAGTCAACTTACGATCAGTACAATAAAGTTCCCGACATTAATACAGCAGTTGTAGTGTACATAAATGATCAACCGGTAGCCAGTGGTTGTTTTAAAAAATACAATGCCGATACTGTTGAAATAAAAAGGATGTTTGTTGAAAAACAATTCCGCGGTAAAGGCATTTCAAAAATTGTATTAACAGAGTTGGAATGCTGGGCAATAGAGTCGGGATTTAAATTTGCGCTTTTAGAAACCAGTATACATTTTAAAACTGCAACAACTTTATATACCAGTGCCGGTTATAAAATCATTCCTAATTACGACCAGTATGAAGGCCTGCAGGAAAGTGTTTGTATGAAAAAAGAATTAACCGCATCAGAGTTTAAGCTATTAAAGGGTATTGAGTATTTTGATTTTGAAGAAGATTTTGTAGAAGAGAATGTACGATGCATCCCTATGACAGTACGCTTTAAAATGGATGCTGCAGGCATTAAATTAAAACTGGCAGAGTGGAGTAAATTTTCGGTAGCCGAACGGATCGAACTGGCTGTAAAATCTGCAGCTAATGACGAAGATGCAATTATGTACAACCAATACCTGGCAGCATTAATAAAAAAATATACTGGCGATGCCGCAACAAAGCTGGCAATAGATTTAAATCCTGGTTGGGCAAACCTTGAGGCAATTCCCCCGATGCTGGAAGAAAAGGCCATGGAATTTAACCTCATCATTTCACCAACGCAATGGAAGCAATTAACAAACCTGCAGCGTTTTACATTATTAAAACTATGTCGGCCCGGGCACGAGAATAAAAACTTTCCTAAGGCTATACTTGAATTTGGATTAACTTAACCTAAAGCTTGCTATATGACAAACACAATTTCAATAAATTTTCGTGGTGGTATTATATCTCCCGGCGACCTGTATAATATAATGCTGGCAGCCTCTAAAGTAAAAGTGATGTACGTTCGGTTTGGCTTACGGCAGCAATTACTTATAGATATGGAGTCTTACAGCGTTGATGATTTTACCGTTGAGCTGGATACGCTGCAGATACCTTATGAAGTAAACTCCAGCAATTATCCCAATATATGCAGCTCCTATCCGGCCGAAGAAGTTTTTATAAATAACACCTGGCTTAGCGAAGGTGTATATAAAGATATTTTTGATTCTATTGATTATACCCCGAAATTAAAGATCAATATCTGCGACAGCAACCAGAGTTTTACGCCGATACTTACCGGTAATATAAACTGGATTGCTGCTACTACGGCTCAGCATTACTGGTATTTGATAGTGCGTTTTCCAAAAACAAATGTAATTTATGAGTGGGGCTCTTTATGCTATACCAATGATATTCCAGCAGTAACAAAACGGATTGAGGAAATCATTTTACAGCACCCGGAAAAATATATGGGAAACGAAACTGCAAATGGTGAAGAACTTTTTGCACAGGTTAATAAAGATAATTACAGTACAAAACTGGCTGAAAATGCGGTAACCCTTCCTGCATTTAATTTACCCTACTACGAAGGTTTAAACCGGTACAATAATAATAAATACTGGCTGGGTATTTACCGCAGGGATGAATTGTTTAGTGTGCAATTTTTAAAGAAACTGTGTAAGCTTTGCCTGGAAACCAAGTTGGGACAACTTTGTTGCACCTCGTGGAAAACGATTATAATAAAAGGTATTGAAGAAAAAGATAAAGCAAAATGGAATTTATTGCTGGAAGAATTCCAGATAAATATGCGCCATGCCGCCAACGAATTAAACTTTCAGGTAGAAGATAATAGTGCCGAAGGACTTGCCTTAAAAACTTTTTTGGTTAACCATTTAAGTATGGATGATACCAGGACCTTTGGTATTTGTATTGGTATAAAAACAAGAAAGAAAAGCGAAATATTCAGCAGCATTTTAGTACGCCGCAGGTATGTGATAGATATACTGGGTTTAAAACTTTTTAAAGTATATGATATTTTATGCGCCAAAGATTTCAACCCTAATGAAAGAACAGGGGAAATTTTCAGTAAAGACAACCCTAAAGTTTTATTACCTGAGCAATTAAGAAGATGCATCTTAAAATTTTACGAGCACAGAGCAGATCTTACCAAATCAACACTGGCGGCAATAAAACCAAAACCAGCTGCTGAAGTTAAAAAAACTGTGGCTTATGTTTACCAATGCAGTAATTGTTTTTCTATTTATGACGAAGTTGCCGGCGACGCAGCTAATGGTATTGCAGCAGGAACTTTATTTGAACAATTACCGGCTGCATATTGCTGTCCGCTTTGTGAAGCTGATAAAACCAGTTTTAAAAAGATTGAAAAAACAGCATTGGGCTTATAAGCCATTTAATTCGGCATGAGCATTAAAATTGCGAAAGCATTTTTTCTGATTATCATTTAAAGCAATGGTGTGAACAGTTAACTGGCTTAATACAAATTTCATACTATGTTTAAGCAGTTTGTTTTCTTTTTGCAGCGCAGCAATTTTTAATAACCCCTTTGCTGTATAGATACCGCATAAAGGTTCCGGTTCATTATCGTTAGTAAAAATATAAGCTTCGCTGCCTTCATTTTGCCGACTGTAATTATAAAGTTCTTTGAGTAATTCAGGTTCCATTAATGGCATATCGCAAGCCAACAGAAATAAGTCATCCGCAGGGTTTTGTATATGTGCCGATAATACACCCAGTAAAGGGCCCCGTATATCAACCGCAGTATCATCACTAATCAAACTTTCTGCAGCAAAAACTTTTGCATAATCAGCGAATTGTTTTTCATTTACCGAAAGTTTAATCGGAACATTCATTGTGGCCAGTTTATCATAAGCAGTTTGTGCCCATGTTTTTGCTTCAAGAACAAGCAACCCTTTATCGCTGCCCATTCTTGAACTTTGTCCGCCACAAAGAATTATACCAAGCATATATTTACGATTGATGATGAGTTGGTGTATCGGTATGCCCAAGGCTTTTACCCGGTGCTGCAATATCTCTTACCAATTGTTTTATTTCTTTGATCTCTGCAAAACCGCCATATTCTTTTCTGTCGAATATTTTTTTAGCACCTACATGAATAGTAAAACGGCCATTTATTTCGCTGGGTTTTAAAGTTACTGCTTCCACTTCATCAGCAAAAGTGGTTAACACCTCCTGTGCCATATAAGCTGCACGTAACAGCCAGTGGCATTTAGGGCAATATTCTATAGTAATGGTTGATTTCATA
>JAYVJU010000066.1:0-3423 GCA_043769035.1 Ferruginibacter sp. | reverse complement strand
GAATTATTAAAAGAAGGCAACAAAAGATTTGTAAACAACCTAAAAGTAAACCGTAACCTTTTACAACAGGCAAACGAAACATCCGACGGACAGCACCCGTTTGCAGTTATATTAAGCTGTATAGATTCCCGTACATCAGCCGAACTAATATTTGACCAGGGACTGGGCGATATTTTCAGTGTACGTATTGCAGGCAATATCATTAATGAAGATATATTGGGCAGTATGGAATTTGCCTGCAAGGCAGCAGGTTCAAAATTTATTGTAGTGTTGGGCCATACAAAATGCGGTGCAATAAAAGGTGCCTGCGATCATGTGGAAATGGGCAACCTTACCGCTTTACTATCTAAAATACAGCCGGCAGTTTACGATGAAAAAACAGAAACAGCAAACCGCAATTCAGCCAATGCTGAATTTGTTGAAAAAGTAGCTTCCATTAATGTAAAACGTACAGTACAGGCTATTATGGAACGTAGTACCATTTTAAAAGAAATGATTGAAAAAGGTGAAATAGGGATTGTAGGTGGTACACATGACATAGCAACAGGTGAAGTGAAATTTTATCCTGATACACTCTGGCTATGGGAAAACGATCATGCAAGCAAAGAATTGCAGACCGCTTAATTTAAAAGGTGGTGATTTAAATCAGAAAGAAAAATTAAAAAATAGAATGATGCAAATTAATATTCAATCACCGGGCTTTAAAGTAAGCCCGGTGCTAACCGGGTTCATTCAGGAAAAAGTAAGCAAACTATATAACTATTACAGCGAAATAATTTCAATAGATATTTTGCTGAGGATTTTCAATGCAGATACAAAGGAAAACAAGGTTTGCGAAATAAGATTGGCAATACCCGGTAACGATATGCTGGCAAGTACAACATGTAAAACATTTGAAGAAGCCGTTTTGAGTGTTGTTGAAACTATTAAAGGCAAAATAAAAAGAAAGAAGTCGAAAATAATTGGTATCAGAAATGATATTTCGCCAAAAGATTTACACCATTAAGATGTTTAAAAGAAACACGAATAGAAAAAGACAATCAGGTTAAAAAAAGATTCAAAATTGCTGAAACTGATGAAAACAGCATTTCCTGGAGGTAGCAGTTTTGGGTAATCGCCATTCTGAAAAATAATGCAAGCGGACCTGCCGAAAACCGCATTAACAAGTAGGCAAATATTAAATTAAGAAAAATGAAAAATAAAAAAATAATTTTTGGATTTCTTTTAACAGGAATTGTATTAACCTCCTGTAATCAGGTTTCGCAAAAAGTAAAGGAAGAAGGAGAGAAAGCGGTTTCTCAAACCAGTGAAAAAGTACAAAAAGTGATAGATGATTTAGGTTTGGTTTATGTAGAAGAAGGAGCACAAGACATCATAACGTATGACGAAGTAAATGCTGCACAACAGGCATGGTGCGATGCTTTGGTAAAAATAGGAAAACTAAAAGAAGATGGTGAAGATTATAAAGCCTATGCCGAAGAAGTGCTTTCTACTGCCTACAACTATGATAATGGCAAAGTATTTTTTAAACCAACATTGGCTTATGGGGATCAAACTTTCAGAAACACTAAAAAGGGAGCATTGGCCTATTTTATAGGTGGCGATTTGGAATATCCCAACGACAAAGGCTTTGCTTTAACTCCATGGGTAAAGGCACGGTATGACAATGCAGGCGAAAAAAATGAAGGCATACAAATTTATGGCTCTGTGGCTATTACAATGGGAAACGTTTGGGTTACTGATAAAACAGGTAAGGAAGTTATGGTTGATAAAACCTGGGTTTTCAAAAAAGGGATAGACGGTAAACTAAAAATAATAGTTCACAAATCAGCTCTACCTTTTACACCAGCAGCTAAATAACTGCAGATGTAGTTAGGCTAATACCCGGCTCATGTACATAAAATATAAGTATGCATTATCGTATAATATTTTCAACAATTCTATGTTTGTTTAACCTTATTTCATCAGCTCAAAATACAAGGGTAACAGATAAAAACAGCATTGGGTGGTTTAATAATTTTACCACTCTTAAATTTTCAAAAAAATGGAGTGCTCACCTGGAGTACCAGTGGCGAAGAGAATACATTGTAAAAGACTGGCAACAAAGTTTGTTTAGAACAGGAGTTAATTACCAGGTAAATAATAAACTTAGCCTTCGTTTAGGTTATGCATGGGTAGAAACTTTTCCATACGGAGATATTCCTTTACAGGCCGCAGGAAAAAGATTTCCGGAACACAGGGCTTTTCAGATGGCTACCTTTACCGACAATGTAAACCGGGTTGAAATGAGCCATCGGTTTATGTTGGAGCAAAGATGGGTAGGGCGTTATACCAATGCAGCATTAAGCAAACCCGATGACTTTTTATTTTTAAACCGGCTTAGATATATGTACCGTATGCAAATGGCAATTGGCAAAAAGAAGATAGAAGATAAAACAGCCTATGCTGCCATCTATGATGAAATATTTATAGGCTTTGGAAAAAATGTAAATGAAAATATATTTGATCAAAACCGGTTAGCCATCCTTTTAGGTTATCGCTTTAATAAAAAGTTAAGGGTAGAAGGTGGTTTTTTTCAACAGATTGTTCAATTGGGTAGAGAAGTAAATAACCGCAATGTTTATCAGTACAATAACGGCATAGTTTTAAACAGTTATTTCAATTTTGATCTAAGTAAAAGCCAGTAAATAATAAATCCGTTTAACTAAAAGTAGAAATCATGAAATATGCGATAAATAAAATTATACTGTTAGCAACCTTGGTTATTATATGCCAACAAGGAATTGCACAGGCAAATAAAAAAGAAAGTTTTTCTTTAAACTTTGGTCCGGAAGTAGCTTTTACAGAAAGTGCTTTTAGAACCACACACAGAGCCGGTTATGGCGGCAGTATTAAAGCGGAATACACTTTTGGCAAACATGTAAGCGCTACCATTAACAGTGGCTTACTAATTTTTGAGGGAAGAGGCTATTTTGAAAATTTAGTATTACAGTCAAAAGCGTATAAAAATTTAACAGCCATTCCTGTAAAAGCGGGCTTTAGATATTATGTTGGTGATTTTTATGCAGCCGGGGAAGCCGGAGCTGTTTTTTTAAGTAACTATACAAATGCAACCCGGCCAACTGTAAGTATAGGTTTAGGAGATAAAATTAAAATTGGCCAGGGCAAATTGGATATTTCACTCAGGCAGGAATTCTGGCTTGGTAATCCAAACAATTTAAATATGGCTGTTTTGAGGGTAGCTTATGAAATTGTTTGGTAAAGTTAAACCATAACCTTAAACGGGGTATATTTCTGATAAAGACCTAAGAAAATAAAACCCTGGGATATCCTCAGAAATTACAGGAACTGAAATCAAAATATTATAAAACAGAAAGTACCCCGCAGTGGGCTTCAGGTTTAATGATACAATAATATTTATTC
>JAYVJU010000065.1:0-5604 GCA_043769035.1 Ferruginibacter sp. | reverse complement strand
ATACGACCATATTGACGGTAAATTATTTATTGATCATATCAGGCCTTTGAAAAGAAAATTACTGCAGGGTAAACTCAACGATATATCCAAAGGAAAAATAAAAGTGGATTACCGGATGGTTTTTCCTAAATAAGTTTTAATAAATCAGCTTTATCTTGCAGGCATGAAACACTTCATGCCTGTTTTTATTTGTATACTGTTTGCTGTACCTGTTACTGCACAGCAACAAAACGACAGTATAGTAATGATAGGCAAAAAAACTATTACCCTTAGTGAAGTGGTATTGAATAATAAATTAAACATCCCGGCCTTTATTGAACGCATAAAAAACGATACCAGTTTTTACAAAGCCTTTCGCAACCTGCGCATATTACAGTTCAGTGCTATTAACGACATCCGCATTAACAACAGCGATGGCGAAGCTAAAGCCAGCTTATACAGCAAAACAAAACAGCTGCGTAGTAAAAATTGCCGCAGCATGCAAATACTCGAAGAAAAAGTGACTGGAGATTTTTATACCGATGACCGCAATTATAATTATTATACAGCACAAATGTATGCGTCACTTTTTTTTACCAAAGATTCTGTTTGCGGCGAGGATAATATTGTATTGGGAAGGGAATTTAGTACATCAGGAAAAAGCGGCATGGAAAAACATAAAGAACAATTAAAAAAGCTTTTCTTTAACCCCGGAAAAAAAATAAACGGTATACCCTTCATCAGCAATAAAACTGCAATTTTTGATGATGATATGGGAGATAAATATGACATGAATATTGATATGGACATTCATAACAATACCAATTGTTACATTTTTAAACAAACCGTAAAACCAGAAAATAAAGGTGATGTGGTAATTGATGAAATGACCACCTGGTTTGATGATAAAACCTACGAAGTACTGGCAAGAAATTACAGCCTTAGTTACGATGCCGGGGTTTACGACTTTAAAGTGCAGATGGAAGTAGAGCTTGCAAAATTTGATAAATACTTAGTACCCTCATTAATACGTTATACCGGTAACTGGAAAGCCATTTTTAAATCAAGGGAAAGAGGGGTATTTACCGCCACGCTTTTTGATTTTAAATAACCCACTTTCGGTAATTATTAACGTTTAGATATTTAATTTTAGCAAATGAATTATTTTTTAAAGAAGATATTACTCTTTGCATTGATTTGCATTACCCTGCCTGCAATTGCACAAAAAGCCGGACGGGATTTTAAAGCTATTGATGAATTTGTAAAAAAACTGGGAACGCTCGATAGCATGAATATGGGGACCATCAGTAACCTGTTAACCAAAAATTACGAAGATAAAACGGATAAAGCCAGAGCCATATTCGACTGGATTACATATAATATAAGTTACGATTACAAAGTTGCCAGGAGTGGCGGCACAGAAAAAAATTCGTCGACCGAAGTATTATTATACCGAAAAGGTACAAGCGCTGGTTATGCCAATCTTTTTCAGGATATGTGCAGCAGTGCAGGCATACGCTGCCTTACTGTTGATGGCTTTGTAAAGAATAATACTGAACAAATCAACGATAAAAAAATAGAGATCAATCATACCTGGGCGGTGGTACAATTAGGGCTAAGCCCCGAGGCCTGGTATTATGTTGATGCCTGCTGGGGCAGCGGCTATACCGATGCTGATTTTAAAAGTTTTACAAAAGCCTTTAACCCCGATTATTTTTTTGCAGACCTTACCCTTTTTAACTGGCAGCATTATCCTGATAATATTGCCTGGTATTTAGGACCGGGCAGGCTTAAAAACAAAGCTGATTTTTTAAACCTGCCTATAGTTAAGTCTGCTGCTTATGAGTTTGGATTAAAGAAATTTACACCTAACGATGGGGCTGTTAAAGCAAAGACTGGTAAGCCGCTTTATTTCAGTTATCAATTAAATACCAATGTTGATATATCAAAAGTGGCACTTGTAATTAGTGATGGAAAAAGTAAAAAATTGAAAGACATGGATTTTGTATTTAACAATAACATCCTTTCTTTCTCTTATAAATTTGAAGAAGAAGATAGTTTTCCGGTTACTGTTTTAGTAAATGGCAAAGAGTTGATGACCTATGCTGTTGAAGTGGAGGAATAAAAAAACCTCAACTTGCGGTTGAGGTTTCTATAATTTATGCCCTTTGTTTTACCGGGGCTTTTTTCTTTACTTTTTTAAGCGCAGCTTCAATTTCTTTGCTTAGATTATCAAACGATAATTTGCCTGTTACCGGCTCGCCATTTACAAAAAATGAAGGCACATCTTTAACGCCTTTATTAATACCATCTTCAAAATCGTTACGTACCTGCCAGCCAAATGTAGAGTCAAGCAACTGCTCTAAAAAATGCTTATTAACTACACCTGCTTCTTTTGAATATAATTTTAAGCTGGTAGTACCTAATTGACGGCGGTTTTGGAAAAGGATGTTGTGCATCTCCCAGAATTTACCCAACTGGGCAGCAGCTAAAGAAGCTTCAGCAGCTTTCATTGAGCGCTGGTGAATTCTGGTTTGCGGAAAATGACGGAATTGAAATTTTATTTTACCATCAAATTCTTCCAATAATTGTTTTACCACCTCGTTGGCCTTTGCACAATCTTCACTTTCGTATTCGCCAAACTCCGTTAATGTAACAGTTGCTTCAGGATTACCTACAAATATGTCTTTGCTCGGAATAATCTCTACAACCTCTTTTGGTTTCATTGCCATAATTTATCTTTTTATCTTTTGCCTGTTGTTTTGTAACAGTTTATTTATACTAAAAATATCTATTTTATTTTTATGCCTGCCGCTTTTTCAATTTCGGGTATTTCATTTCGAAATACCACAGTTCCGTCAAACACATCTACCAAAACCGGCTTTGTTTTATCAATATCTCCGGCTAGTAGCCTCTTGCTCAACTGATTAACAATTTCTCTTTGTATTAAACGCTTGAGGGGTCTTGCACCAAATTGAGGGTCATAGCCATTTTCGGCCAGATAGTTTAAAATATACTCACTGAACTGCAAATTTACGTTATTTTTTCCAATTAATTTCTGCAAATCAGCCAATTGTATGCTTATTATACCCTTTATCTCCTTTTTCATCAATGGTTGAAAGAGAATTGTCTCGTCAATCCGGTTTAAAAATTCGGGGCGTATGGTTTGCCTTAACAGCTCCAGTACTTCAATTTTTGTTTGTTCTACTACCTCTTCTTTATTCTTTTCTGTCACCTTTTCAAAATTCTCCTGGATGATCTGGCTACCTAAATTGCTGGTCATGATAATGATGGTGTTTTTAAAGTTTACCACCCTTCCTTTATTATCCGTTAAGCGACCATCATCAAGCACCTGCAACAAGATGTTGAATACATCCGGATGTGCTTTTTCAATTTCATCCAGCAAAACAACGGAGTAAGGTTTGCGGCGTACAGCTTCGGTTAATTGACCACCTTCGTCGTAGCCTACATAGCCGGGAGGAGCACCCACCAGCCTGCTTACAGAATGCTTTTCCTGGTATTCGCTCATATCAATTCTTGTCATCATGCTGTCATCATCAAAAAGATATTCTGCCAATGCTTTTGCCAGTTCCGTTTTACCAACACCGGTTGTGCCTAAAAAAATGAATGAGCCAATTGGTTTTTTAGGATCCTGCAAACCTGCCCTGCTCCGTCGTATCGCATCCGAAACTGCTTCAATAGCTTCATCCTGTCCCACTACCCTTTTATGCAGTTCATCTTCCAGGCTTAAAAGTTTTTCTCTTTCACCCTGCAGCATTTTTGCAACTGGAATGCCTGTAGCTTTTGCTACATTTTCTGCAATATCTTCTGCATCCACTTCTTCTTTCAACAACCTTTTTTCAGTAGATGCATCCAGTTGCTTTGTGTAATCCTCAATTATTTCCTGTTGCTCTTTTACTTTTCCGTAGCGTATTTCGGCCACCTTACCATAATCCCCTTCCCTTTCTGCTCTTTCTGCAGATTGCTTTAATTGTTCAATTGCAGCCTTGGCATTCTGAATTTTTTCAACGATCTCTTTTTCCTGCTGCCATTTGGCTTTATAAGTATCTCTTTCTACAGCAAGATTAGCAATATCGGTATTTAGTTGTTTTAATTTTACCTCATCATCTTCTCTTTTAATTGCTTCTCTTTCTATTTCAAGCTGGCGAATCTGCCTTTCTAACTTATCCAGTTCTTCCGGCATACTATTCATTTCCAGGCGAAGTTTGGCTGCACTTTCATCAATAAGATCAATGGCTTTATCGGGTAAAAAGCGGTCGGTTATATAGCGATGCGATAATTCCACCGCCGCAATAATTGCTTCGTCTTTAATACGCACATGATGATAGGTTTCATACCTGTCCTTTAAACCACGAAGAATAGAAACTGCATCTTCAACAGTAGGTTCATCAATTAATACTTTTTGAAAACGACGCTCCAGCGCTTTATCCTTTTCAAAGAATTTTTGATATTCGTTCAATGTCGTTGCTCCAATTGCTCTCAGTTCTCCTCTTGCTAAAGCCGGTTTTAAAATATTAGCTGCATCCATGGCACCATCGCCACCACCTGCACCAACCAGCGTATGAATTTCGTCGATGAATAAAATAATTTCTCCATCGCTTGTACTCACTTCCTTTACCACACTTTTTAAGCGTTCTTCAAACTCGCCTTTATATTTTGCACCGGCAATTAATTGCCCCATATCTAATGCATAAATAATTTTAGATTTCAGGTTTTCCGGTACATCTCCATTTACAATACGCATTGCCAAACCTTCGGCTATTGCTGTTTTACCCACACCAGGTTCACCAACCAAAATAGGATTATTCTTACTCCGTCTTGATAAAATATGTAATGTTCTCCTTATCTCCTCATCACGCCCAATAACCGGGTCTAATTTTCCTGCCCTTGCCATTTCAATTAAATTTTTGGCATATTTATTTAAGGCATTAAACTGTGTTTCGGAAGTTTGAGAAGATACAGTAGAGCCTTTCTTCAATTCTTTGGTTGCAGCAATCAATCCCTTTTCGTTAAGGCCTGCATCTTTCAATAATTTTGCAGTATTATCATTACCCTGCAATAGTGAAAGTAGTAAGTGCTCCGGTGCAACAAACTCATCATTAAACTGCTTTAACACATTAGCAGAACGCAGCAATACATTATTCATATCCCTGCTTACGTTTTGTGCCGGCTCTCCGCCAGAAACCTTTGCCAGTTTACTGATACTTTCGTTAAGCTTGCTCTCTACAAAATTAATATTGACATTATTTTTCTTTAATAAAAATTCAATAGGCGAATTTTCGTCGTCCAGCAATGCTTTCAGCAAATGCTCTGTTTCAATATTGGCATTATTATTATTAAATGCCAGTTGCTGAGCATGCTGTATAATTTCCTGCGATTTTATGGTTAAGTTTTGTAAACTCATAGTTGTAATTTTAAACTTAGGCGTCAAATTATAATCCAACAAAGAATCTAAGCAAATATGTCATATAAAATGCAATCTATCTGCCGCAAAAGCAGCCTGTGTATAAGTTTTCTGCTACTATTACAGTTGGGCAATGCTCAATATAATTTTAATAAAGCAGATGACTGGCTCACTACCAATTTAAAGGAAATTGGAGGCCG
>JAYVJU010000064.1:0-15498 GCA_043769035.1 Ferruginibacter sp. | reverse complement strand
ATGATCGGGCAGGTAAGCTCTTATACTATCTTTTTCATAAATGCCACGTGTGGTAACAGTGCTTCCCATTTCGGTACCCAGCACCGGTTGATCGGGATGGTCTTTATGATAATCTGCTACAGCATACTGGCGGTAATTAAAACTTCGGATGGGTATCACTTCATTTACTCCTTTAAAAACATTTGCCACATCTGCTGCATAAGTACAGGTGCGGTAGGGATCCAGTTCTTTTTGTTTTGCAATAAGGGTTTGTGCAATGCGCTTGCCATTTGTCTGGGTATGTATCCAGCCTTCTTCGTTACCAATACTCCACATAAAAACCGATGCATGATTTCTGTCTCTCAGAATCATTCTTTCAAACTGGCTCATATTTTCTGCACTGCTGTTCAACAGGCGGTTTTCATCCATCACCAGCATACCTAAACTGTCGCAGGCATCCAGCAATTCGGGTGTTGGTGGATTGTGGCTGGCACGATAAGCATTACAGCCCATATTTTTCAATAAACGGATGCGGTAGTAATTCATGTAATCAGGCAACGCAGTTCCAAGGCCTGCATGATCGGGGTGATTGTTGGTGCCCTGGAGTTTCATGTATTTGCCATTAAGAAAAAACCCTTCATTGGCATCAAAACGAAATGTACGCATACCAAATCTTTCTTTCTTTATACAAACAATTTGATTGCCTGATTTTACAACAGTAACTGCACGATACAGGTAAGGGTCATCAAGATTCCATAAATGTGGATTGCTTACTATTAATTTTTGTTTAAGCATTCCCTTACCATTCATTGCAACAGCAAGAGGTTGCTCTTTTGATTGTGCAATTATTTTTCCATCCCTTTCAGTAATATAAGAATATACCGTACAATTAACCGGCATAGTATTTTTATTATCTACGGTTGTTTCAATTGATACATTTGCTTTTGCGCCCTGCACATCTGCATATACAAACATGCCGCCATCAGCTATATTTATATTGTTGGTTTGATTAAGCCATACATGGCGGTAAATACCTGCGCCTTCGTAAAACCAGCCTTCGTATTGCGTTGCATCTACCCTAACCACAATTACATTTTCCCTGTTATAATTAATGATGTCGGTAATATCGTATGATGCGCCGATATATCCGCTCATGTTATTGCCCACAAAAAAACCATTTACCCAGATATTTGCATTACGAAAAATTCCATCAAACTGAATTTGAAAACGATTACCGGAATCAGCTGCTGCAGCACGAAATTTTTTACGGTACCAACCAATACTTGTTTCCGGAAAATAACCTCCTACCGGTTTGTAACCATGCGATTCCACATCAAAACTTGGATGATTTACAAAAGGCAATTCCACCGCCCAGTCATGTGGAAGATCCAATGATCTCCAGCTGCTGTCGTTAAATCTTGGCTCAATAGCTGTTTTTGGCGCACCCCCACTTTTAGAAAATATTGTTGCAAGACTGTAATTAAAATCTTTTTCGGGATTAGCCGCATGGCCAAAGCTGAATTTCCAGCCTTCGTCTAAATTTATTTTTTTTTGAGCATTGGTTGGTGTACAACATAAAGCAACTGCAACAAAAATCAGTATTGATTTACCCCATAAAGCTGAACCGTTTGTTTCCATATTATGTATTATTTTCTTTAGCTGAAAATTTACTGTTAATTATTTATCCGTTTTAAGGCAGGTTTCAAAATTAAAAACTTCTTCCGCAGCAACAGAAGAAGTTTTTTAAAGTACAGTACAACTGATTAAGCTGTTTAAAATTGTTATTGCACCCCTGCCTTTACCTGTTGTTTATTGAAATGCATCCATAGCAACAGTTGGTTTTCCACTGTTATCAAACGCACCAAGTGTGTAACCATTCCATCCTCCATAACTCTGCGGCTCCCAATACAACACACCCAAACCTTTACTGCCTGTTACCGATTTTACTTTAGTTATAAGATCTGTTATAAATGATTTGCACGTTGGCGCATTATCCCAGGGCATCCCAACTTCAACAATCATTACTTCTTTGTTATAAAGCGTAACCATGTCATTCATATTGGCAAGACATAGCTGATTGGCATTTGTCCATCCTCCGGCAACATAAGAAGGATACAGTGACATGCCAATTACATCAAACTTAGCACCGTTGCTGATTAAACCACCAATATTCCAGCGGAATAAAGAATTATCCCAGCCATTTGAAACATGCACAATTACTTTTGCGGAAGCAAACACTGCTTTCACAGCATCGTAGCCTGCATTTACAAGTTGTGCAAAATTACCCATATTGGTGGAGGCTTTTCCTTCGGGCCATAACATACCATCGTTAGTTTCATTACCCACCTGCACCCATTCAGGAGTAACGCCTGCTGTTTTTAGTTGATTCAATACATTGGTGGTATGTGCAGACAATGCATTTTTCATATCAGTAAAACTCATTGCTGCCCATGCTACAGGCTTTGTTTGTTTGCCCGGATCGGCCCAGGAATCGCTGTAATGAAAATCGATCATGATACGCAGGCCCAGGTTCTTTGCTCTTAATGCTTTTACAATTACATCGGCAGTATTATTCCACGATGGTGAAGGATTTACCCATACCCTTAAACGGATGGTATTCATCCCGAGTGATTTCATTAATTCCATGCACTCTTTTTCTGCACCTGCACTGTTATAAAATTTTTTGCCTGATGATTCCATTTCTGTAAGCCAGCTTACATCGGCACCTTTGGCAAAATTGGATGGTGTTGGTGGTGGGGTAACAATACCTGTATCTGAGTTTTTTTCTTTACACGACAATGCCGGGCAAAAAGCAATTACGCACAGCAACATAATGATACTCCAGAATTTTTGCGCCTGATTTTTTTTCATACAGCAGTATTTTATATCAAAAGTAAGCAATGTTGAAAATAGCAGGTTTAAATTAGTAAACTTAAAATTATTGCATTCTGTAATATAATTTGCAAACAGGTGACGAAATAAACGATCTACCGGCAGATTAAAAGCCCTGCCTTATTTAATAATATCTGCTTTTAGAAAAACAGTATCGGTCATTAGTTTTTGTAATGAATACCCGCCTGTATCAAGTATTGTACTCGGGAAGATTTTTTTTAATGCCGGCCAATCAGCGGCTGTTACTTTAGATTGATACATATATATTGATTGTAACGACTTCAGTTTTTGTAATGCCTGCAATCCTTTTGACGATATAGCTGTGCCTACAATATTCAATGAACGGAGATGCTGTAATGAACTTAAGAATGAAATACCATTATCAGTAATCTTTGTATTATTCAGCTGAAGAAATACAAGCTGCGAACATTTACCAATAATTGCCAATGCACTGTCATTAATATTAGTATTGCCAATTTTTAAGGATACTAATTGTTTTTGTAAGGCAGCTAACAAATCCAAATCCTGTTTTGTAACATTTGTTAATGAAACAAAACTTACAGCGAGGTAATTGCTATTAGCGGCAACGGGCAATACAATCACTCCCCTGTCTTTTAATGATTGTATTATTTTTTGATCAGCTTGCTCTACTGGTATTGCAGGAATAAAGACCGAATCTTTTATTGCTGTTTTATTACCAGCCTGCAAGGCTAAAAGCACAGGCTTAATTTTATTGGGTTGCTGAATCTCTTTTACTTTCTTAGTAAAATCAGCGCCCTGTTGTACCCACCAATGCAGCAGCATGGTTTCTTTTTCAGTTAGCTGCGGTTTTTGTTTGGGCGGCATATGTTTTTTATCATTCCCCGGTAATAATATCCGCTTTATCATTTCACTTTCATCTGCTTTTCCTGATAAAATAATTTCACCGTTCTTTCCACCCTTTAAAATAAACTGTGGGTTATCCATTCGTAGTTTTCCCTTCTGCTTTTGCGGCCCGTGGCAACTGTAACATTTGTTTTGCAACACCGGCTGTACAATATCATCATACAATTTTGCTTCCTGTACATCAGTAATATTTTTAGCTGTAACTATGGGAGCGGCTACTGTTTCTGTATTGCCTGTTAAATAACCTTCGCCATGTGTAAGTGTACCACCAAGATGGCCCGTAATAGTTATGAGCACTGCAAGAAGCACCGATAAGATGTAAGTGATTTTTCTTTTGTAAACAGTGGGATTTAAAAACAACAGGAAGGCAACAACGGTAACACTAATTCCCATCCACATGTGCCAGTTCACCGTGCCTTCATCATACTCTGCAGATAAAGAAAGTAAATAACCACTTACAGATGATGCCAATGCGGACAAAGAACCCAGCAACCAAATTGTTTTCAGCATAATAGCCGGCATTGCAAAGCGACTGTTTCGGGAAAGCCATAATAATATGATGCCCAATAATAAAAACCCAATTGGCAGGTGCACCAGCAGCGGATGAAAACGACCGGCAAAATCAATGATGGAAATTAACAACAGTATAAATTTTCAACGTTACAAATATCTTTTTCTTAAAAGCTGCATCATGTACACATTAATAGCCCACTGGTCTGCTAAGGGCTGCCGTGTGTATGCCATGGTGGGCATATAATGGGGCGGGCCAAACTCAGTAAGTATGGTCAGTAATTCTCCTTTTTGTTTTTTTCGTTCTACTATTTTATCCCACCATGCAAAATGTGCTTTTACTGCCCCCTCCCATTCCGGTGCACGGGGATCATTTACCTGCGGCCCTTCGGCGTGACCTATTCTGGCATGAATATGTTCTGCCCTTTCAATTGCCAATGCAACATTAGCTGGCTGATCTTGCAATAACGATTCACTTACATTACACCAATGGGAAACATCGAATGTTATTTTTAATGACGGATTTTCCTGGATAAATCTTTTTGCAACCGGTGCTGCAAACAACATCCTGGAGCGATGTGTTTCATGATAAATGGGAATACCTGTTTGTGCAGCAACCTCTGTGGTAAAATTAATAAATTGTTTATTCTCTTCGTAACTGAAAAAATCTTTACCCGAATGGCAATTGATATACAGCGGTGGCAATACTTTATTGGCCGTTGCATCCAATACATATTCTTTAAATGCATCGAAGTGTTTTTTAAAATCTGCGCCATTATCACCACACAAATAACCTGCCGACAAATCATGTTCTTTTAATGCCTGTAATAATTCTTCCTGGTCTTTTTTTATTTTCGGCCACCACACTTCTATGCCATCATAGCCTTCGCTTTTTACCTTTTTACAAAAATCATTAATGGTTTGTGTATTGCCCCATTTGGTGGCCATTATTTTTAATGCGAATTTATTTTGTGCAGGCATAGCCAATTTATTTTGGGAAGCAAAAATGTCGAAGGAAGAAAGCCACATTGCCGTAGCAGCAGCCGTTGAATTTTTTATAAATGTTCGCCGTTTATAGTTCATACTTTTTTTTCAATTGATGATAAAACTATTTATGCTATAATTTCCTGTATTACTTTTCCATGCACATCCGTTAGCCGGAAAGGCCGTCCCTGAAACTGGTACGTAAATTTTTCATGATCAAATCCCAGTTGATTTAAAATAGTTGCTTGTATATCAAACGGCGTAACTTTTCCGCTGATGGCACTGTAACCAATATCATCTGTTTCCCCATGTGTAAATCCTTTTTTTATCCCGCCGCCTGCCATCCAGATGGTAAATGCCTCTACATGATGATCTCTTCCTTTAAAAGGATTTTGTTTGCCTTCTCTGTTCTCACTCATTGGAGTGCGGCCAAATTCTCCACCCCATACTACCAAGGTTTCTTCCAGCAACCCACGTTGTTTTAAATCTAATAACAGTGCAGTAACCGATCTGTCTGTTTGCCTGCATTTATTTACCAGCCCAATATCAATAGAAAGTTCGGCCGCAGTACCATGCACATCCCATCCCCAATCAAAAAGCTGCACAAAACGTACTCCCTTCTCCACTAATTTTCTTGCTAATAAAACATTGTTGGCAAAAGATGGTTTACCAGGAGTGGAACCATACATTTCATGTATATAAGCCGGTTCATCAGAAATATCCATTACTTCAGGCACCGACATCTGCATCTTATATGCCATTTCGTATTGCGATATCCGGGATAAAATTTCAGGGTCGTTATATTCTTTATACGATTCTTCATTCACTTTTGTTATGGCATCAATGGATGCTTTACGGATATCTCTATCCATTCCTTTGGGATCATTAATAAAAAGAACGGGATCACCTTCGCTACGGCATTGTACTCCCTGGTAAACAGAGGGTAAAAATCCACTGCCCCAAACACTTTTACCGGCATCTGGAAATTTACCACCGGAAGTTAATACTACATAGCCGGGTAAATTCTGGTTCTCTGTTCCTAATCCGTATGTTACCCATGAGCCCATACTGGGCCTGCCCAATCTTGCACTGCCGCTGTGCATTAACAATTGTGCAGGGGCATGATTAAACTGGTCGGTAGTAACTGCTTTTAAAATACAGATGTCATCCACTACTGTTGAAAGATGTGGTAAATGATTGCTGATCCATGCACCGCTTTGTCCGTATTGTGCAAAGGTTGCCTGCGGCCCCAGCATTTTAGGAACGCCCCGTATAAAAGCAAAACGTTTTCCTTCCAGTAACGACTGCGGACAATCCTGTCCATCCAATTTGGTAAGCTCTGGTTTAAAATCAAACAATTCTAATTGCGAAGGAGCACCAGCCATGTGCAGGTAGATAATACTTTTTGCTTTGCCGGGAAATTGCGAAACCTTCGGCATTAATGGATGTGCTGGATCAAATTGGTTGGCAAAAGTTTCGATACGGTTTGAACCGACGCCGCAGGAATTCAGCAACGAACCCAATGCAAGCGAACCTAAACCAAAAGAACATTCTTTTAAAAAATGTCTTCTTGTATTTAGTTGCGAAGAAGTACGCATGGCCTCCTGCACTAAACGTTGTGTATCTAATTCTTTTCTTGTCATACTCAATAGTTAATGATCATGATTAAAACATTTCATTTTAATCATGACTTTGTTATCAAATCATCCAGATTCAACATCGCATTGGCTACCACAATCAGCGCAGCCAATTCCGGTGTTGCATGTTCACTTTTTTCACCAACCAATTGAAGCATTTTATTTTTATCTTCTTTAAAACGTTGCAAAGAAGTAGTGTACAATTTTTGCAATGCCGTTAATTTACCGGCATCAATATTTTTATACATCATTAACCGGTAACCTGTTCCGATAATTTCCTGAATATTATTTTTATCTCTGCTTTCATTCATCATACGCAAAGCAAAATGCTCGGCCATTTCGATGAATGCAGAATCATTCAATGTAACAAGTGCCTGCAATGGTGTATTGGTACGTATTCTTCTTGGTGTACACACTTCTCTCCCTACTCCATCAAAACTTATCATGGATGGATACGGCGCTGTACGTTTCCAGAAGGTATAAATGGCACGGCGGTATTTATCTTCCCCTTCACTTGTTTTCCAGTAAGCTCCATTCCAGGGACTCATCCATATTCCTTCGGGTTGCCAGGGCATTACACTGGCGCCATACATTTTTGTACTTAGCAAACCACTTATCGCCAATGCCTGATCACGGATCTGCTCAGCAGATAAACGAACTCTGCTTCCTCTTGAATAATACCTATTGAATGGATCTTTTTCTAATACTTCTTTAGAAATTTTTGAATCCTGCCGGTAAGTAGCCGACATCACTATTTCTTTCAGTAATTTTTTTACACTCCAGTTGTACTCATACATAAATTTATAGGAGAGGTGATCGAGTAACTCTTTGTGTGTAGGATCAGCACCTTGTGTTCCCAGGTCTTCCAATGTTTCTACAAGGCCGGTACCAAAAAGTTGTTCCCACAACCTGTTCACCATTGTTCTTGCAGTTAGCGGATTTTTTTTATCTGTTAACCACAATGCAAGACCTAAACGATTGCGTGGCAAACCTGCAGGCAAGCCGCCTAATGAAGCAGGAATATCCGCCTCCACTTGTTTTCCTTTTACTAACCAGTTACCTCTTTCAAAAACATTGGTAGCCCTGAACATGTCTTTGGGATTATCATACATTACAGGCATGGAAGGAATATCTTTTTTAACCAGTTGCCAGTAATTTTTTACTGTTGAGTCGTAGCCCGGTTTACCTGCACCCGGAAAAGGGTTGGTAAAATAAAACCAATCGTACAGCATTCCACTTATATCAGGGTCGGTTAAGTTAGGATTGTTATAAGAAAAATAAATGTCGTGAGTGCTCGCTGTTTTTGGAAAGTCAATATAGTTTACTTCCCATTTACCATCTTTTGTGGGCAACATTTTCATAGTTAATAATACCGGTCCTTGTGGATTATCCAGTCGGATTGCAACAGTACCACCGGGTATTATTCCTTTATACCTGAATACCAATCTTGTTTTATTATCAAGATTAATATGCTTTAATCTTGCTGATGCTTTATTGCGAAAGGCCAGCCACTTGGTATCATTCAATTCACAATTAATAAACTGATCGGCCTGCAGTGAATAGGTAGCAGGCTGCCAGGTTCTTGCAAAAAGATTTACTTCTTTTGCTTCTGATGGATAATTACTATTAGTTAACCACGTAGTTATTTGTACAAGTTGTAAACTATCTTCTTTTTCCAGCAAACGAAGAATTGGATAATCCTCATAGGTATCCTCGTCACGGGAGTTATTGAAAAAAGCCAGGAATTTATAATACTCATCATGTTTAAACGGATCGTAAGGATGACTATGACATTGCACACAGGCAAAAGTAGTACCCATTAATCCTTCCCATGTGGCACTGGCTCTGTCCATCACCGCAGCCGTGCGGAATTCTTCATTATCTGTTCCCCCTTCATCATTCGTCATGGTATTGCGATGAAAAGCCGTAGCAATAAATTGCTGATCGGTTGTAGCAGGCAATAAATCACCAGCCAACTGTTCAATTAAAAAATCGTTGTACGGCTGATCTTTATTGAAAGCATTAATTAACCAATCCCTGTACTTCCACATATTGCGGTACGAATCTCTTTCGTATCCTTTTGTATCGGCGTAACGGGCAATATCCATCCACATAGCGGCCCATCTTTCGCCAAAATGAGCTGACGATAATAAGGCATCCACAAAGTTTTCATATGCTTTATCAGAGGTGTCTTTCAAAAATTTTTCTGCTAACAATTGCGAAGGTGGAATACCTGTAATATCAAGGCTTACCCTTTTCAGTAATGTAGCTTTATCTGCTTCTGGTGAAGGATTTATTTTTAAGCCTTTCAGTTTATCATAAACAAAATAGTCAATATCATTTTTTACCCAATCCCATTTCCTACCGCTGATCAATCCAAAAAAAGAAGAGGAGGGTTTTGGCAATTCTTGTTTTGAAACAGTTGTATAAGCCCAATGCTCTCCCCATTTGGCACCCTGCTTTATCCAATTGGTAAAAATCTCTATTTCTTTTTCTGATAAAGGTTCATGTTCGTAAGGCATCCGTTCTTCAGGATCATTTGAAGTTAGTCTGCGTATCATTTCACTTTCAGATGGATTACCGGGAATGATAGCGGGCTTGCCCGATTCAGTGGTATCCAGTGCTTCTTCCCTGAACAACAAGCTAAACCCTGCTTGTTTTTTTACCCCACCGTGGCAACTGATACACTTTTGGTTGATGATGGGTTTAACATCAGCACTAAAATCAACTGCAGGTTTTCGGGTGGTAAAAATAAAAACGGAAACCATTGCAGCAATAGCAATGATAACAAGAAGAATTTTATTTTTTTTCAGTATAGCCGGTAATTTCATTGCAAATCATTATTACAAAGTTTAAGTTAAATAAAATCAGCCAGTTTTCGTTCTTTACATTGATTTTTTTCTATTAGTTTATGTTCCTTCATTTTTTCATTCTTCAATTGAAGCCTTCATTTGCTGTTGTCATTTATCAAAAGCAGTAAATCTGCATTTTACAAAACACAATACACTTAATTAACTATACAGATTAAAATTTCCATTCCCATTCTTCAAACCAACAAAATTTAATCATATTTCGTTTAGTAATTTTTGTTGTTACAATTGTTTGTAGCCCTCTATCTGAAAATAGTCTGCAATAAACACCGAAATAAAAAAGCACTTGTACCTTTTTTACTTATTCCCGTATTCTTAATAATAAGACAGGCTGCTTGTTAAAATTGGCTAAACCAGCCCGACTGTCGTTTATCTGACATAAAATAGGATACTAAGAGGGTTACTTTTAATCTTTGATACAACATTATGTATAAGCAGTTGGTAATGGTTGTTAAGGTTTATAAAGCAATACCGGGGCGGTTACATTTAGCCCCGGTATTCACTATTTTATTTTGAATCCCAAATAATAAAATTATGAGACTGAATTTTTTTATTGGTTTTGCAGCCAGTATTTTAGTAGCCGCCTGTTCAAAAAAATCTGCTGACACGGCACCCGCAATAGTGCCTGAACGCCTGGAAATAACTCCGGCAAGTAACAGCGTAAATATTAACGCAACGGCACAGTTTACACTCAAATTTTTTAACAATACCGGGCAGCAAACTGGTGTGCCGGCTACAGTTAGCTGGAGCAGTGCAAATACCTCTATTGTAACCGTAACACAACAGGGGCTTGCAACAGGAATTGGTGCCGGGCAAACAGAAATAAAAGCAACTTATAACAGTATTACAACAACAGCATTGCTTACTGTTGTAAGCAATAATACCCAACTGGCATCGGTAATGGTAATGCCTGCTGATTTACAGGAAATAAAATTAAATGAAACAGCTACATTAACAGTAGTGGGCAAAAACAGCACAGGTAATATTATCAATGGTCTTAATTTTTTGTGGCAGAGTAATAACAACTCTTTTGTGGAAGTTAATAGTACAGGCACTGTAACAGGTAAAGCTTATGGAACGGCCGATATTACCGCATCCTCATCCGGCATTCAAAGTGCACCTGCAACGGTGCAAGTAATAAGAAGAGGAAATTTTTCTGGCAGCGGCAGTACAGGCATGGCTAAATTAAAAATAGAAAATGGAATTTTAAAATTGCAAACGACTGCTGATTTTGGTGTGATGGCAAGCCCTCCCGACTTGCGGATTTATCTTGGAAATAATAACAGCAATGTAAACGGTGCACTTGAAGTGGCAAGCCTTGCACAACGCAGCGGTGTACAAAGCTGGAATATTGCTACTCCCACAACCATTACACAATACCGCTATGCAATAGTTTGGTGCAAACAATTTGGTGGCACTTATGGAGTAGCCGATTTAGGAAATTAAAAAGAGAAAGCAGCATACAGGTTTCTTGCATAATGATGGCCGCTATTGATAAAAACCGGTAGCGGCTTTTTTTATGCAAAAAAAACAGTTGGTAATTATATCAAAGCCGCCTTTTCAATTGCATTGATATCGTTTACTTCTATTTGTCTGCGGCTTATTTTAAAATACCCCTTAGCTTCCAGCTCGTTTATAGCAACAGTTACAGTTTGGCGGCTGCTGCCTATAAGCCTGGCAATATCATCATGTGTCAAAAAATTATCCATGCGGAAACTATTACCGGTAGCAAAGCCTATATTGGAATGAACAAGTTCTTTAAAAAAACGCAACAGCCTTGTTTTAACATCGCTGTTAAGCATATTTAGCAGGCGATTTTCTACTTTACGTAGTTTATTACCCACTTGTTTGCTGAAGGCAACAGCAAGTTGATTATTCTTGTTTAAAAGAACGTGAAAATTTTCGATACTAAATGCACAAAGGCTAACATCTGATTTATGCACCTGGGCAAATTCACCATTCATGTTACTGCGTTCAAGTGTAAACTGCCCGAATATTTCACCCTTTTGTATTATTTCCTTTATTATTTCATTGCCGTTATTGTCAATGTAGCCTATTTTAATAAATCCTTCTTTAATAAAATAGAGTTTGTTGAGGTATTGGGATTCAAAATAAATATAGTCGCCTTTTTTGGCTTCTATAAAATTATGAACCAGATCCAGCCCTTCAAACTCTTCATTAGTAAGATGAGCAAAAAGATTGTAGTTCCTTATAATGAGCATCCGGTTATCGGTGGCTGCCTGGCTGTTTTGTATTGTAGCTGACATTTGATGTATTTCTTATCAGATACAGTATTATGAGCCAAAGGGTTTTGGGCATGAGAAAAATTATTTACTGTTGTCTTAATCTACCAGAAGCTATTTTGTGTGCAGCTTTACCAAACCCTTGTGGTAAAATTATACTTACAGTGGCTTCCAGCCTGGTTTTGATTATGGCCATATGGTGCTGTGTAAACTCAAGCAGGTAGGCCAGTTCCTGTTGATGGCTGCTGATAAAAACTCCTGGGCTTACAGTATCCGGGGAATAATTTGCCAGTACTGCCAACGCCTTTTCCGGATTTAAAATACCGGTATAGGCAAGATATAAATGCCTTTTGGCAAGCTCTCTATCAGTTTCAATTTTTAGGTTTGCCGGCTTACGTTTATAATCAACTAAGCCGGTTTCATACCCCAGCTGCAGGCATTTGTACATATCAATAATCTGCTTTACCTGCTGCCCCGTACTTTGCCACCGAAAATTTGCCAGGTTCTTCCTATATGTTGTATCATTCAGCCGGTTTATTGTGTTTGCCAGCATCACCAAAGAATTATGAATTTCTTTTTGTATTGTCATCATACCCTGAAATTATTGCAGCCGGATACAAAGTTTTAAAGCATTAAAAATGACAGGAGACCCCGATACTGAATAAACTTGCTTTGTTGCGAAAGCGGTCGTTTTGCTCTGGTACAGTTTGCACTTTTGTTGTAGTGGTCAATTCTGCAAAAAAATATTCATACGCTGCCTTTACGCCAAATTTATTATTGATTTTATAACGCAGATAAAATTCTGAATTAAGTGTTCCCCTGTCGTTATTGCCAACCAGCAACACATTAAACCCTGTTGGCTTTGCCTTTGTATTTATCTGTGTACCGTTACTTTTGAAAACAGGAGAACCTTCCGGGCCAAATGAGAAACCAATAAAATCAATATTAAATCCCGCCTGCAATTTTGGAGTAAAATTATAACCCAGATTTATCAATGCATTGAAAGCGTAAATACCAGGATTGGCACCCACTAAAGTGTCTGTTTTACTTTCATTAACCGCCAGGCTTGCCGGAGCCGATAAAAAATTAATATTTTTGCCATAGTAAATATTAAAGCGTACCCCGGTACCTATGAAAAATTTACTTTTCTTTCCAAGGTTCCAGTTGTTAAAATATGCGGCTGCAATACTCCCCTGCGAACTTTCAAAACCAAAGCTAAGGTCAGCAAACTGTTGTTTTTTATTTGCATTTTTTTGCTGAGCAGTTGCAGCAAATGTTACTGCCGTTACTATTATAAAAGAAAATAATTGTTTCATGTATTGATTGGTTTTAAGGGGTTAAAAAATAGTATTGGTAAATTATTTACCAATTTGTATCTGCCATTTAGTTCATTATGGCCTCTTCTTTATCTCAATCTAAAAAAGGCTTTTAGCAGTAAAAAGTCAACGCCGGTTATTGATAATTTTATTTCCTATTTCGTGTTGTCTATTTTTCATTGTATAAAAGTAGAATATGTAAACTGTATACTTTGGTCATGCAGGTGACCGGAGTGTTTTTTGCTGATTGCTAATGAAAATTATAACTGTCGCTTATGTGACAGTTGCCTGCAAACCGGGTGTGGTAAATTCGTAAATATTCAACTGTCAGAATAATGTTTAATAACTGCTGCAAAACTATACGGCGATTTCTTATTTTATTTCTGTTATGTTTAGCAGGCTTGTATGCTCATACACAGGTTGCCCACACAATAAGAGAAGGTGGCACCATAGCCCCAATTTTGATTAAGGATATTATTATTACCGGAAACAAAAAAACCAGGACGCAGATAATACTTAGGGAATTGGGGTTTGAAAAAGGAACAGCTGTATTGCCAGTATATATTGAGGAATTACTAATAAGGGCAAAACAACAGCTTATAAACACCAGTTTGTTTCTTTCTGTAACTGTTACTAAAGAATATATTACTGACACAGCTGTTATTATTTCTATTGCGCTAAAAGAGAGATGGTACATTTTTCCGGCCCCGGTATTTTCGCTGGCCGATAAAAATTTAAATTTATGGTGGAATCAGCAGCGGAGAAGCCTGAAGAGGGTAAGCTATGGCCTTGCTCTTGATTACAAAAATGTATCAGGTTATAACGATAATCTGTCTGTAGGATTTCAAACAGGTTATAATCCATCCTGGGGCGTATTTTATAACCGGCCCAATATGGGTAAAAAACAGCAGCATGAGATTGGTTTGCTATTCATCAACGGAAGAGCCAGGGAAGTAAATTACACTTCTATGTTTGACAGAAAATCATTTTTTAAACTAGATGAATTCATCCGGCATCATACAGAAGGAAAGTTGTTTTATAGTTATCGCAAAAATATTTATACCCGTCATTCTTTCTCCGCAGGATTAATAAATGAAAGTGTTGCTGATACGGTAGTAAAAATAAACCCTGGTTATTTAGGCAATGGAAGAAACAATATTACTTACCCGACATTTGTGTATCGTTTTTTATACAACAACACAAATAATATATTGTATCCGCTGAGAGGCAGGTCATTCTCTGCTGAGCTTTTACACAACGGAATTGGCAAAAAAAATGGCATAAACACTACGCAGCTAAAAATAGATGCAGGAATATTTGTGCCACTTGGCAGACAAATATATTTCAATACCAGTATTATTGGTAAAGTGTTTTTTCCCCGGCAGCAACCTTTTATTTTGTTCAGGGGGTTAGGCTATGATGATAAAGAAGTATTCCGGGGGCTTGATGAATATGTGATGGATGGCAATGCATATGGAATTATAAAAACGAATATTGTAAAGCGGCTGTTTGCGACAACAGTTAATGCTAAATTTTTACCGGCAGCTTTTCGTAAAATACCTTTTCAGTTTTATTTAAAAGGGTTGCTTGATGGTGGCTATGTTGCAAGCCATCATGCCGGTAATAATATGCTGGTAAACCGGAGGCTGTTTACTAAAGGCATTGCAATGGATGTTGTAAGCTTCTATGACATTAATATAACTTTTGAGTACAGCTTTAACCAGTGGATGGAAAGTGGTTTATTCTTCCGGTTAAAGTTTGGTTTGCAAAATCAATAAAAATAATCCTTTTACTGCAAAGTAAGAAAGGCGGCTTTTAATTTATGTTTTGTCTTTGCAATGTGGCTATTATTTTCAATCTTTGTAACATCATTATGCTTTCAACGGAACAACAAACTTATACGGAGCCGGAATTAGTAACTGCACTGAAAAAGCACGATAATCAGGCTTACAAGCATCTGTATTTACACTACCGGGGAGCTTTATTTAATATCATTAACCAGTTAGTAACCGATACAGAAATGGCCAATGATATTTTACAGGAAGTGGTTGTAACCATCTGGAAAAATATTGACAAATACGACCCCGGAAAAGGCAGGCTTTTTACCTGGCTGCACACTCTTACCAGAAACACCACTATTAACACTATCCGGTCAAAAAATTTCAAGGCCCATTCCAAAAAC
>JAYVJU010000063.1:0-9710 GCA_043769035.1 Ferruginibacter sp. | reverse complement strand
TATTTTCTTAGTCCAATCAATTTATGTAACGTTGTTGCAAATGTAGGTTATTTTATTGATTAACAAAGTGCATAAAATTTGTGATGGTGATTTGTTGATCTCTAAAACTGAACTTGACAGCGTTTCGTCTGTAGGGTGGGAAGGTATTGAGTAAAGGAATATTACTGAATTACATTGCTAAAAATAGCATGAGGTCGGGTCGGCAAAGTCATGGATGTTTAAATATATACAGGTTGTTGTATTGGGTTACATACAACGGCTGTGCCTTGGCAATATGTCAGTGTTCAAAATCAGTCCAAAACCGCTACTGAATTTATAATTAAAAATTCTTTGTTTATTCTAACGCTTGGCTTTATTCGTCGGCCGGAACTAAAGCTAATTAGCAAATTGACCCCAGGTTTCGACAAGCTCCCGACAATTTTCTAACGACCAGTTTCAATGTCTTAAGGTATAAATTCTCTTTTTTATCAAACCCCTTTTTTCAACCTTAAATCCAGCGTACACGGAAACTCATTATTTATTTCAGGTATGGGTGCATCGTACACAAATGGTGCCCGGTTATTTTCAATATAGTGTTGCACCATATATAAACCCGGTTGCACAAATAGTGGCTCCTGTGTATGATTGGTGTTACCGAACCTGCTGATGCGTCTTGACTCTGCTTCGTAACTGTTAACAGGAAAAGTATCGTAACCACGTCCGCCGGGATGCGACACATAATAAGTACAGCCACCCACCGAACGGCTGTTCCAGGTATCTACAATATCAAAAGTTAATGGCGTATCTACCCCAATAGTTGGATGCAAAGCACTTGGCGGTTGCCATGCCCTGTAACGGATACCGCAAACATATTCGCCTTTTACGCCTGTTGAAGTTAAAGGCACTCTTAGCCCGTTACATAATAAAATATACCTGCTGTCATGTATGCCCTGTATTTTTACCTGCACTCTTTCCAGAGAAGAATCTACAAATCTTGCTGTGCCCGAGCTGCTCATCTCTTCTCCCAAAACATGCCAGGGTTCAATTCCCATCCGCAATTCCATTTTTATATCTTTTACAGTAACAGAACCGTAATGCGGAAAGCGGAATTCGAAAAACGGTTTAAACCAATTGATATCAAAAGCATAACCGGCATCATTTAAATATTGTACCACATCTTCCATATCCTGCTGCACATAATGTGGCAGCAAATATTTATCATACAAACCTGTTCCCCATCTTGCCAATTTATGTTTATATGGTTTTTTCCAGAAGGCAGCTACCAATGCACGGATAAGCAACATTTGCAGCAAGCTCATGTGTTTATGCGGTGGCATATCAAATGCACGGAATTCTAAAATGCCTAACCTGCCCGAAGAAGAATCGGGTGAATATAATTTATCAATACAAAATTCTGAACGGTGTGTATTGCCTGTAATATCAGTTAACAGGTGACGGAAAATTCTGTCTGTTATCCAGAATGGAATAAAACCTTTTTCGGGCACCTGGCTAAAAGCAATTTCCATTTCATATAAACGGTCTTCCAGTCCTTCATCAATACGTGGTGCCTGGCTGGTAGGCCCAATAAATGAACCGGAGAATAAATACGATAAACCCGGATGATGCTGCCAGAAAGTAATAAAGCTTCTTAATAAATCGGGCCGGCGTAACAATGGGCTATCCGCAGGCGTTACACCACCAATGGTGATATGATTACCGCCGCCGGTGCCGGTATGTCTTCCATCAAGCATAAATTTTTCGGTACCGAGTCTAGATAGTCTTGCCTGCTCATACAAGGTTTCGGTATTAGCACATAAATCTTTCCAGTTTTTTGCAGGATGAATATTTACTTCTATCACTCCCGGATCGGGTGATACCACCAAACGCTCCATACGGTTATCACGTGGTGGTTCGTAACCTTCAATACGCACCTGCATTTTTAAATTAGCTGCGGTAGATTCTATGGATGCGACCAAATCTAAATAATGTTCTAAATATTCCATCGGCGGAACAAACACATAGATATGCCCTTCTCTTACTTCAACACTTAATGCTGTTTTTACAGTATCTACTTCAAAAATTATTTCCCGTTCAGGTTCTTCCTCTTTTTTTTCTTTAGCAATTTTTTTCTTTTCTGCATCACTTAAAGCTTTCTGCAATACCTGTGGTTGAATGCGCTGCTGTGGCTGCTCATGAATAGTTATTGAGCCATAACGCTCCGAAATGGTTTCATGAAAATGATCTAACACCGGCAGCTCTTCAAACAAACTCCGTTCTACACGTTGCGGCATTTTTGCTTTTGCCACCACCGGTAAAGATTCTAACGGCAACCTTAAGCCGATGGGGGAATTACCCGGTATTAAAAAAAGATTTTCCCTGTTAAATATCCATTTGCAGCTTAGCCACTGGCTGTTCCAGTAGTTCCATTGCAGTGGTAAAATATATCCAACCGGGTCGCCGAGCCCCTGGTTTAATAACTGTGCTAATGTGCGCCGTTCAAAGGGGTCTTTTAAATTAGATTTTAACGGGTCGATGTTCACCGGGTTCTTTCCTTCTGTCCATAAAAAATAAAATACATCTTCATAAGCTGCACTCACATTATCCGGACTTACTGCCAAACATTTAGCCAGTTCATGTGCAAATTGTCCGGCTTCTTTATGCGTATATTTTTTACTGTTTTTTTCATGCGCAATAAGATTCACATCTTTCCAAACGGGGTATCCATCTTTTCGCCAGAACAATCCATATTGCCAGCGGGGTAATGGTTCGCCGGGATACCATTTGCCTTGTCCGTAATGAATCAGTCCATCCGCCCCAAACTGTTCTCTTAACCTGAAAATTAAATCATGAGACAGCATACGTTTTTCTTTTCCATCTGCAGCGGTATTCCATTGCGCCGATTCCATATCATCAATTGAAACAAAGGTAGGTTCACCGCCCATGGTCATTCTTACATCACCTGCTTCCAGGTCTTTATCTACCTGTTGCCCTATGGCGTTTATATTCTCCCATTGCTGCGTGGTAAACGGTTTAGTAACACGTGGGTCTTCATAAATACGGGTTACTTTATTTTCAAAGTCGAAGCTTACTTCGCATTTATCTGTTGCACCTACTACAGGTGCTGCACTAATATAATCGGGTGTGCAGGCCAATGGTATATGCCCTTCGCTTGCAAATAAACCTGAGGTGGCATCCATACCAACCCAGCCTGCGCCGGGCATGTACACTTCGGCCCATGCATGTAAATCAGTAAAATCTACTTCGGTGCCAGATGGGCCATCCAAAGATTTTTCATCTGCTTTTAACTGCACCAAATAACCTGATACAAAACGGGCCGCTAATCCTAAATGACGCAGCAGGTGTACCAATAACCAGGCAGAATCCCTGCATGACCCTAATGCTTTCACTAAAGTTTCTTCAGGAGTTTGCACGCCTGCTTCCATACGTATGGAGTAGGCAATGTCTTTATTTAATTTTTGATTGATGCCTAC
The DNA here is from genome assembly GCA_043769035.1 of Ferruginibacter sp. Classification (GTDB taxonomy): domain Bacteria; phylum Bacteroidota; class Bacteroidia; order Chitinophagales; family Chitinophagaceae; genus Ferruginibacter. Next base: position 6,240 of record JAYVJU010000063.1, on the reverse strand, counting down.
TAAAAAATCAACAATAGGTGTTGGTGTTTTTGTATCTGCATTTTTTTCCAGCCATTGTTTAAATAAGGAGCCGTGGTTGGTAGTTTCTAAATAAGGCACCAGTTCTTTTTGTAATGTTGCCGAATATTTGAAAGGAAATTTTTCTGCATACTCTTCTACAAAAAAATCAAAAGGATTTATCACCTGCAGGTTGGCTATTACTTCTACTTCTACAGATAACTGTGTAGCTTTTTCCGGAAATACCACACGGGCCTGGTAATTACCAAAGGGATCCTGCTGCCAGTTTAAATAATGATCTTTGGGATGTACTTTAAATGAATACGCTTCAATCGGCGTTCGGGAATGTGGTGCAGGCCTTAGCCTGAAAACATGCGGAGATAAAGACACTAACCTGTCGTAAGTGTAAACTGTTTTATGCCGTAACGCTACTCTTATTGCCATAATTAAATCACTTTAAAAATGAAGATGGCAAACAATCTTTGCTAATTTAAGATTGATTAGGGGTAATGAAAAATTTATTCTTACTAATACTAAAAACAACCAGCAATAAAATTGTTACAGAAATTAAGGAAGCGCTGGTAAAACATGGCTGTTATTGAACCCCTAAAAAGAATTTATACAAAATTGTACTTTGCTGCCATTTTTATTAAGCTGGCGGTATTGTTTACAGCAAATTTTGTGAGAATATTTTTGCGGTGGCTATCCACTGTATGCATACTTAAAAATAATTTTGCTGCTATTTGCGGATTAGTCATACCATCGGCAATTAACTGCAGCACTTCTTTTTCCCTGCTGCTGAGTACCGGAATATTATTTAGCTCCTGTTTATCGGAGGATGAAAGATTGATATCGAGGCTCATGTATAATTTTCCTTCATGTACACTCAATACAGCTTCTTCAATTTCTTCTTTAGAGGCACTTTTAACCAAATAACCCGAAGCGCCGTTTTGTATCATTTGAGAAATATAACTGCGTTCTTTAAAAGTACTCATGGCAATTATTTTTACCTGAGGAAATTCTTTTTTTATTTTAAAGGTTAATTCTATACCACTTATTTCCGGCATGTTAATATCAGTAATTACTATATCGGGAGCAGTTAATTTAATATGCTCTATTGCTTCATACGCATTAGCTGCAATACCAGCTATCTCTACAAAGCTAATTTCAGTAAGCATACTCTTCATGCCCTGCAGCACCATAGGATGGTCATCTACAATTAAAACCTTTATCTTATCCATTGCTTTAAATTATACAGTCAATATGTATGGAAGTGCCATTGCCGGGAGCAGATTTAATATCTAATTGCCCTTTTAAATAATCCACTCTCGATTGAATATTTTTTAAACCGGTTCCTTTCTTCAACTGCACTTCTTCCTTATTAAAACCTTTGCCGTTATCTTCTACAGTAATGGTAAGATTATTATCATGCCTCATAACCTGTACCAAAATAATTACAGCACCGGAATGTTTTACTGCATTATTCAGCAACTCCTGTACAATGCGGTACACCACAATTTCCACCGATGATTCCATTCTTTTTTCCAGGCCATAAAATTCGCCGTTTATTTTAAAGGATTGCGATTCTGATAATCCATCGCAATAATCCTGCAATGCCTGCTGCAATCCTAATTTCATTAATGCTTCGGGCATCATGTTATGTGCCACCCGGCGCATTTCGCTTATGGATTCATCTAATTTGCCCAGCGCATTGTTAAATGTGCGGCCATGCTCTTCCGATAAAATTAAATTTCCTTTCATAGCTCCTAATTGAAGTTTAACGCCACTCAGCAATCCGCCAAGGCCATCATGCAGGTCTTGTGCCAACCTGCTTCTTTCATCTTCCTGACCTTTTAAAATAGACTGTGTGGCAAGTAATAATTTTTCTTTTTCTAATTCAGTAATTTTTTGTTCCTGTAATTTTCTTTTTTGTTTGTAAGTGCGATAAGCCAATAGAGAAATTAACAACAGTGCAGCAGTACTGCCAATTAAAATATAATTCAGTGTACTTTTTTGCCGGATAGTAGCTTGCTGTAATTTTAACTGCTGCTCTTTTTTTGTTGTTTCAAATTTTTTATCCAGTGTTTGTACATTTCGTTGCATTCTTTCATTAAAAAACTTTTCAGACAATTCAATACTTAAGCGATTGTATCGGTCGTAATTTTTCAGGTCGCCTTTTAACAAATATAATTCCGATAAAATATCAGCAAAAAGTTGCGATGGTTCTGCAAAGTTTCTTTGTTGTGCCATAGCAAATCCCCTGCTGGCTTCTGCTTCACTCTTTTTAAAATCTTTATTATAAAATGCGGCCAGGGCTAAGCCATAAATATTATTTGCCATGGTAAGGCTATCACCTAATTTTTCTGCCAGCCTTAATCCTTCGGTACAATAAAAATCAAGGCTATCGTACCTCGCCTGTTTTATTAATACAGCACCAATATTACCTGTTACGTTAGATACTATATTATCATAACTTTCTTTTTTTGCAATCAGCAGGGATTCCTGCATTACTGTTAGCGCCGTATCATATTTTTTTAAACTGCTGTAAGCATTGCCCAAATTGGATAACACGTTGGCAATATCATAACTATTTCCAGATTTACGTGCAATGGCCAAAGCCTTTTGATGATACTCCAACGCCTTATCGTATTGTTTGGTTTCCCGGTATATCACCCCAAGGTTATCATAAATAAGACTTAACCGGGCATCGTTATTTGTTTTTTCAAAATAAGCTACTGATGGCAACAGATATTGCAATGCGCTTTCGTAATCCTGCAGGTAAGCATAGGTGGCCGAAAGATTTTGCTGTGCTATAATAATACGTTCCTCATTTCCAAATTGGTTGGCCAATTGCAATGCATCTTTAGTGAGGCGAAGGGCCGAATCGAACCTTGCCTGTATATTCAATACCGCTGTATAGTTAGCATAGTATTTTAAAATACCCATTGTGTATTTTAATTTTTTACTTAGCTTATTTGCCTGTGTATAATAATTTTTTGCCTCCTCTAAATTATTATACTCTACATATTGCCCGGTGGTAATTAATGCCAGCACTTTACTGGTATCTTCTTTTGCAACAGATAGTATGTTCAACAAACTATCCTTAGTTGCATCAACTTGCGCATACAGCTTTTGTAAAGAAAGCAACAGCAATAAAAGAAATAACCTTTTCATAAGCTAAAATGCTTTTGTAGGAAAATTATTATTAAAAGTATAACATCATACCCCACATTTCCAACTTTTTAATCAAAATCCCCTGTTCAGGGGATGCAAAAAACAGGTGTTCGGGGGATTGTATTATACCTGTATTTATTCAAGTTTTGTATTCACATAAACAGCAGTTATGAAAAGGACTTTTTACATTATCATCTTCTTCTTACAGGTTTTACATGCAGCAGCGCAGCGTAAAAAAACATTTGACATATTTTCTTACAAAGCCCCTGCAGGATTTATGTTAAAAGAGAATAAGGATAAACTGTTTTATCAAAAAACAGAAGGTAAAAATTATTGCCAGCTTATACTCTACCCTGCTGTTGTAAGCCAAAGCGATGCAGAAAAAGATTTTGCTAAAAACTGGAATTTCTTTGCCCGCAACCCATCCGAAAAAGTAAATGATCCTGAAAGCAAAGACATTGATTCGCTAAACGGATGGAAAACTATATTTGGTGCCGCAAAAGGCGTTTTCAATAAGCAAATGTTTGCCGTAACCTTATCCACCTTTACAAAAGATAGCATCACTTTTTATATTGCTGCAGTATTTACCGATAAAAAATATATCCCGTTTGCACAGGAATTTATTGCCAGTGTAGTGCCCGATGAAAATAAATTTGTGCATAGTAGTGGCAAAAAAAATGAGCCGGTGCAGCATATTAATGCTGGCACAAATACTACTATAATTGCGTCTTCCAGCATCACTAAATCCACCACCACCTTTAATGATGGCTGGACCGCCACTCTTACCAATGACTTTGTAAAATTGACCAAAGCAGCAACAGAACTTCGCCTGCATTATATTGATAAAGCGTTGGATGATGCCCGGCCTAACACGATTGATGCACCAGAGTATTACTGGAGCAAATATGTAGAACCTTATTTTACCGTAAGCAATGTACAAAAATGGAGTGGTGTACAATACCCGGTTATTTATCACTTGCAGGCTAATGCCGTGGAGAAAAAAACTGGTAAGGCATGTTTTGTTGCTATTAAAATTGTGTACAGCGGCGGAGCAAGACCCATTGTAGTGATTGCGCCCAATCAAAACAGCTACCAGCAACAGTTTCCCTATCCCAATGATATAGATCCCTATCTTAACGCCAACAAGTTTGCAGTAACTACCAGTGATATCATTGGCACCTGGAAAGGCGGTGGCGGTGGCGGTGTGGAATATTATAATGCCTACAGCGGTACTTATGCCGGCATGAGTGCAGTTTCCGCTACTGATGAATTTTCATTTAATACCAACGGCACCTACAGCAGCACCTACCGTAGTGCAAGCATGAATAATGGCGGAACACAATTTGGCGGGCAGGATTTTAAAGGCAACTTTTCGGTAACAGACTGGAGTCTTACTGCCACCAATCGCTATGGCGGTAAAACAACTACCTACAATGCACATCTCATCGCTGTAAAAAATGGTTATCTCCTGTACATGGCAGATGCTGCTAATCCTTCAATGAATTATACTTTATACAAATCAAAATAAACCAACTTAAAAATGAATAACAAAATTATCAGAAAATTAAAAATCATATTTCTTTCAGCTTATATGATGCTTCACTACCAGCATTCAACAGCACAAAAGAGTGAAGTAAAAGTATCAGAAGACATCATCAATAAAGTTGTTGAAATAACGAAACCAGTTAAGGCTAAAATTGATAACCTGTTAGAGCAGGATGCTACCGGAACCTATAAAGCATATCAGGAAGAAATAGCGAATATTAGCACCTTAAAAAACAGCAGCCAAAAAAACGAATCGCTGGCTAAAATCAACGAACAGTACTTTGGGTTCTTTACACGTATCTGGGCAGATGCCAACATTGATGAAAAAGGGTATCAACAAAAAATAAAAAATGCCTTTCCAAACGGTTGGGGAATGAACATACAATTTTTACCCTTCTTAAATTTTATTTTTACATCTTCGTCCTCTAAAAAAACTGCTCCCCAGCCTTCACAACTACCAATACCCGAAAATAAATGCATTGATGTATGCCCAATTGCCGCAGGTGAAATAAAAGGCAGCCCGGGTTTAATCAGCGGGGGTGGTGGCTCTTTTGGAAATTGTTTTTTAAAATCGCATGGGTGGTCGGCTGCCTTGGGAAAAAATGAGTTGTATGGTTATTTGCGGAATAACATCAGCATCCCGGGCACATTGCCAAGTGATTCCCGAATATTAAGGGTTAAAAAAACTTTTGATGTAAGCCAGCAGGCTACCTCCTTTGCATTGTTTGGGTTTGGCTATTCAGAAACATGGGTAAAAACTTTTATGTCGTATGAATATATGTTCGTAATGTCACCTGTAATATTTATGGCTAATAAAAATATGTCTAAAACCATACAGGAAGAATACCTGATACCAAAACCGAATATAAGCCAATCAATGTTTGCCAGTTATACAGGAACTTTTTCTTTGAACTATAGTGCTAACTGGTGTTTTACAGATTGTAACAATATTAAATGGAGTGTTTGTGAAGAAGGAAAATAAATTTACTAATAACATAAATAATTAAATAAAATGAAAAAGATATTTTTTATCATAGTCATCAGCTACATTTTTTCTATTGTTGTAAAAGCCCAATATACTGCACCTATTCGTGAAGGAAAAGCATGCAGCATGATTACACAATCACAATTAAAAATTTATTTAAGCAAATTAAACAACCTGGTAAAAATTGCACAGCAGGATAAAGATAAATATGGCAGTACCGGAGCTTACCCAGCTACAGCAATACAATTTCATTTATATGCCAGTATTGCTTACGATTCTTTACAGGTAACAATTAACTGGTTAAACACAGGCAGCAATAATATTCCTGATAATACCAATTATGTAGAAGCGATGACTATTAAAAACAGGATGGCTGAAATTATTGCACAGCTTATTGCGGTAAATCATTGGGCAGAGCTTAGTGCCATATACCACAAAAGCGCTTATGCAGCCTGCGGACGAGAAGAAGCAATGAAGCTGTTGGCCGAAGCGGTAAACTTATTAGCCTATAGCAGCCAGTGTTATTATGAACCTTACAA
>JAYVJU010000062.1:0-4327 GCA_043769035.1 Ferruginibacter sp. | reverse complement strand
TGTGACGGGTTTTTTATTACAGGTATCTTTCTTCCAGTATTTTTTTATGGTGGTAAACATGGCCAATGGCAGTAAAGCCCATACTTGCTGCTGTGGCAGGATTGCCATTAGCAGTGCCGCTGTTATTTAATGCTTCTTCGGTAAAGCTGCCAAATAATATTTCGCTGGTTTTTCGTACCAGTAAAAATTCATCAACTAAATCTTTCCAGCTGCGGTTGCCGGCATTGCTGTTTGCAGCATACACATCTTCATCAAAGCCCGGTAACGAAGCTTGTTCTTTACGTGCAAAGCATAAAGAGCGGAACGCAAATATTCTTTCGGTATCTGTCATGTGTTGCAATAACTCTTTAATGGTCCATTTGCCGGGAGCATAAGCGTAGTTAGATTTGTCTTCTGTTATGCTTTGCAGAAAACCAGTAATTACAGGCAACTGATTTTTAAAAGCAGTTTGTAAATCATCTTCTTCAACAAGGCTTATGTACCGTTGAAAATAAGATGGGTAGTTTGCTGATGACGGTTTTGGCATAATGTATAGTTTATACAACATCCGGGTTATAAAAGTCTGGATGTTTAGTTGGGTTATCCTTTTTTAGTTTTTATCATTTTTGGTTTTGGTAAAACTTCTTTTTGAATTTTTCTTTCGCCTTTTAAAGTAGCGGCTAATTTTAATGCTTCATAAGCATTTGCAATGCCCCCGGTTTTGCAAATATCACTCAGGTTTACCATTTCGTCGGAGCCTGGTTTTAATAATTTGTAAGGTGGTTTTTGTACCGATTTTTCTATTACAAATTTTAACTGCTTTGCAGAAAGCGTAGGGAAATATTCTAACGTTAATGCAGCAATACCGGCAGTTAACGGGCAGGCAAAACTGGTGCCGTTTAAATTCCCATAATTGTTGCCACCAGGCAGTGTTGAATAAATTCTTACACCGGGTGCAAATACATCTACTTCTTTTTTTCCGTAATTGCTAAAGTTGGCAGTAATGCTCCCTGTTTTTGGATCGCCGCTGGCACCAACAGTAATTACATTTGTGGCAATACCTTTTCCATTAAGATATGTTGCGCTGGGAAAACTCTCTCCGTTATCTATATTTTTTGCGTCATTACCTGCTGCTTTAACCAGCAAAACATTTTTACTTTCGGCATAGCGAAAGGCATCATCTACCCATTGTTTTTGCGGCGAAAAATCCTTGCCAAAACTCATACTTATAATCTGTGCACCATTATCTACAGCGTAGCGGATGGCATTGGCAATATCTTTATCATGCTCATCGCCATCGGGCACTGCACGTAACATCATAATGCGTACATTATCGGCAATGCCATCTACACCTTTACCATTATCACGTACAGCACCAATAATACCGGCGCAATGTGTGCCGTGCATTGGTGTACCGGTCATAATATCATTGTTTCCATAACGGCGGTCGTTGATGTTGGTTTCATCATCGCCAACAATTTCTTTACGATATTCTTTGGGAGCGCTTTCTGCCGATGCCGCTTTTTTTAATTTTGCATCAAAGTCTTCAAAAATCTGTTTGTTGGTAATATCATCAATATTATTTTCTTTGCAGGTACTCAAACAAAGCGATTTTACCATGTAAGCATCTCTGTCTGTAGCGCCGTACTTTTTAAGATCGGTACAATTATATTCTGCTTTACCCAGGTCTTTCATAATAATCGAATCGCCTTTTACAAATTTGGGGTACAATGTTTTTATAAAAGATATTTCCTCAGGATCCACATCACCCATAATATTCTCTTTTGCCCTCACCCACATTTCGTATTCCGCTTTATCTTTTACATCAATATCCTCGGGTTCTTTTCCAGCGTATTTGCTGCTCAGGCTGTGATAAACCCGTGAAGCTTCGTAACTGTCTTCTTTTACATTACGGCCGTCTTTACCACCTAAAAAATTCCAGCCGTGCACATCATCTACATAACCATTTTTATCATCGTCAATTCCGTTGCCGGGTATTTCTCTGGGGTTAATCCATAAAACGGGTTTCAAATCTTCATGCAACGTGTCGATGCCGCTGTCGATTACGGCAACTATAACAGTTTTGCTTTTAAGTTTTTTTGATTTTATAAAATCGTATGCTTTTGCAGAGCTGATGCCATAAAAGCCATCGGCCTCTTTATCCATCATATGCCAGCCATTAGGCGGCGGAGTTTTTTGGGCAAAGGATAAAGTGCTGAACGAAAGGGTACAAACTAATGCGAACGAAAATTTATTCATCTTTATTTTTGTTTAAGGCGAAAATAAGCGTAGTATTTATACTGGCAAAACCGTGTATATAATTTTTCATTACTTTACCAAACGAACAAAGCAGTAAATGGTCATTTTATTGCATAGGTACTGATTTCCACACGCCTGTTTTTCCATTGTAACAGAGGATCGTTTATATCTGCAACGGGATTTTGCTTGCCAAATGCTGTAACATATACCCTGTTTTTACTGATATAATAGCTTGTAATATAACTGGCTGCTACATTTGCCCTTTCGGTAGATAATTTAAGGTTGGCTGCATCACTTCCAATATTATCTGTATAGCCTTTAATAGATACTACCAGCTTAGGGTTAGCTTTTAGTTCCAGCACTATGTTTTGTAAAATATTAAAAGCTTCAGATTTTAAATTGGATTTATTTGGCTCAAAATAAATGATATAGTGCGTGGTATCGGGTACCAAAACCGGCGTTTCAATTACCGGGCAACCATTATTTTCAATTTTGCCAACCTCTTTGGGGCACCTGTCCGATTCATCATTTATACCGTCTTTATCAGTATCAGGAACGGGACAACCAAAATACCGTTGCACACCCTTTGTATCGGGGCACCGGTCATCTTTATCAACAATACCATCACCATCAGTATCTGCAATAACTTCTTTTTTAATTTCCTTTACTATTGCTGCCACTGTATCTTTTTCTTTTACCGGAAGTGGTTGAGGAAGTTCTTCATCTTCAGGTGGAATTACTTTAGTTAAAGCAACGCTTAATGTAACACCCAATACCTGGTTTTTAAAACTACCCTTGTAAGAAGCCTGGTAAATATTGCTGATACTTCTGCCTGCATTAGCAGTGATAGAAATGCGATTTATCTCAAAACCTGCAATAAAATTTACGCCAAAATCTGTACTGCTGTATTTTTTTGGAGCATTGCCTATTGGCAAATCGGTCGTTTTGGTAGCAACAGGTGCTATTGATTTATCAAGAAAAGTTTTTAATGATTCTTCCCGGCCGGATATAAAAAAAGAAAAATATGGCCCGACCCCGATTATGAATTTTATTTTTTCGCTCAATTTTAATTTACCAACAAAATTGAAAGGTATTTCAATATAGTTCAGCACTTTTTTAAAACTGGAGTCTTTTACTTTTGCAATATTTGAAGTGTCGAATTCTTTAAAGAATTTCTGGCCCTTACTGTAATAAATTATTGCAGGCTGAAAACTTACCGATGCTTTTTTATTAAACGGCATATCTGCCATAAAGCCGGCATGAAAACCGGTTAAAGGAGAAAAATATTTTTTTGTTTCACTCCAGTTAGGCAAACTGTTGGTTTCAATAATGGAAGATTGATGCCCGCCAGCTAAAATGCTCACATTAACTTGGGCAACAGAAAATTGAGTAAGTACTGTAATACACAATACTACGATGAGTTTTTTCATACCGGGGGTTAGTATTTTTTATAACTGGGCAGCATAAAAATACTAATTAATTGTAATAGAACCGCTTGTTGAGTTGTTATAAACTAAAAAAATACTTTTACAGATCAAATTTAATACCCTGAGCCAGCGGTAATTTATTGGTATAATTAATAGTGTTGGTCTGCCTTCTCATATAAACCTTCCAGGCATCGCTGCCACTTTCCCTGCCGCCACCGGTTTCTTTTTCGCCACCAAATGCACCGCCAATTTCGGCGCCGCTTGTACCAATGTTAACATTAGCAATGCCGCAATCGCTGCCTGCCTGCGAAAGAAATGTCTCACCTTCTCTTAAACTGTTAGTCATAATTGCAGATGATAAACCTTGCGGAACACCGTTTTGCATAGCTATCGCTTCATCCAGCGTTTTATATTTCATGATATATAAAATGGGCGCAAAGGTTTCGTGTTGTACAATAGCATAATTATTTTTTGCTTCGGCAATGCATGGTTTTACATAACAGCCGCTTTCAAAACCCTTACCTTTTAATACACCACCTTCTACAATAAATTTGCCGCCTTCGGCTTTACATTTTTCAATGGCATCTAAATACATTTTTACGGCATCAGTATCTATTAAAGGGCCAACATGATTTTTTTCGTTGAGTGGGTCGCCGATCTTT
>JAYVJU010000061.1:0-10096 GCA_043769035.1 Ferruginibacter sp. | reverse complement strand
GCTTTTATCAATATTGGTGGTATCATCCGGCAGGCGGTATAATAATACAAATGCAGTAATACCCCAGCGGTTCATTTCTTCTGCTACCTTTTTTCCTTCTTTATCAATGGTAAGATAAAGATATCCACCACCCGGACAAATAATAACTGCCTTACCATTAGGTTTTGCAGGTTTAAAAATAGTAAGCGTGGGATTACTCACTTTTGCAATACGGTTAATATTGTCCCTGGAAGATGAACTCTCCTTATCAGGTGCGCCAGTTGAATTGGGTACGCTATTTTTATATAAAGGAATCACTTGTGGTGTTTTTTGTGTGAAGGCGTTATAATTAAAAGAAAGCAGATTTTTATTTGTAACCCAGCCATTACCGGGTTCCGTATCTTTTAATGAAAGTGAAAAAATATTTGCCAAACTATACCGTTGGGCTTCTTTATTTTTTAGTTGATTCGACCATTTTACTCTTTGTGTATTGGCAGCTCCCTCCCCAGTATTTTTATACTCCGCATAAAAAACGGTCTTTTCATTTTCAGCATTACTCCAGTTATTCCATCCCTCGGGGGCAATTACTTTAGGAAGGTCGCATTTTATAAAAACCGTTTTAGCATTTGCCCGCCATGGCCTTCCTAAAAAAAGTTTTGAAACAGCAGAGTCGGCTATTATTTTACAACCGATAAAAACATACCCATAGTTCTTTCCATAGGTGGTACTGGCAGCTGTAATAAAAGAATTTGTTTTTGCCCTGATGGTACAGTTTTGAAACACCGCTGTTGCCGGGCCAAAAATAAAATCAGTAGTCCCTTCAATATAACAATCCTCAAAAAGTTGCCTGGCATTTTCGCCACCATTAAAAATAGTATCCTGGTTACCTAAAAATTTACAATTTTTAAATACCGCTTTATCAGCATCAACATATAACGCCAAAGCCTGCCCCACCGGGCCAGCGCTGTTGACAAAAGTTATATTCTCGGCCCTAAAGCGGTTGCCCGAAATTTTTGCCGTGTAAGAAGTAAACGTAGTATGCTTTCCTTTACCCGAGTAATCATTAAAAACAATTATGGTACTATCAACGCTTTCGCCAATAAAATTTACATCGGTATTATTGGCGGGCAATTCAATCTTTTCGTTGTACACTCCATTTTTTATATACAATGTTATTTGAGCTAATGGATACACCCTCATAGCATCAATAGCATCCTGTATAAACAAATAATCGCCACTGCCATCTTTTGCTACAGTAAAAGTGTATTTGTATTGTTGTGGATTAGATGTTTGAGCAAACAGGTTACTGCTGAACAAAAACAGCAACGTAATAATTAAAATATTTTTTTTCATTGCAGTGTAATTTACTTCTCTTTTTATACAGCAAAAATTATTTATTGCTGAACTATTTTTTTATTGCCGGCACAACAATTCTATCTGTCAGTTCTAATTTTAAATTTCTTATTTCTGCCAGTACCAGTTCTGCCATTCTTCTTGCACCAAACTCTGTAAAGTGTGTATTATCTTTTTGCCCGGCAGGATAATTAGGATGCTGCAAAGAATCCATCTGCATAAAAAGTAATTTTGAAGTTACGGGCCCAAACTGTTGCAATAAGTCACGGCTTTTTTTATCAAGATCAATAACCGGTGTATTGGTTTGTTTGCCCACCTCCCAAACCGCAGCAGAATACTCGGTATGCGTTTCTGCAACTTTTCCGTCTTTGTCAAAACGCATTCTTGTTACTGGTGTAATTAAAACCGGGTTAGCATTTTTAGCCCTTGTTTCGGTAATAAATTTTACAAGATTGGTTTTATAATCAGCAACAGGCGTGTACCTGTCTTTATATCTTTCTTCCTTCGCTTCATCATTATGCCCAAACTGCATCAATACATAATCACCTTCATGCAAACTATCGGCAATGGGTTGCCAGCGGTTTTCGCTAATGAAAGTACGGGTGCTTCTTCCTCCTCTTGCCCTGTTATCAATGCTAACCGTTGAATCGAAAAAATATTTAAAGGGCATACCCCAGCCTGTAAGCGGCGCTCTGCTCGTTTCATATTCACACATGGTGGAATCGCCGATTAAATACACTTTAATTTTTTTCTTTGGCGGAAAAGAAAATGCAATAAGCAAAACGGCAACGGTACTTATGTAAAGAAATTTTTTCATTGTTTGCAGAGTTATATTTTTAAAAAAGGCTGCCACCGGGCAGCCTTTAAAACTAAACTAACATGAGAAAAAAATTAATATCCTGGATTCTGTTTTAATTTACCCTGGTATGCGGCAATTGTTCCAAGGTCGTAAGGTAACAACTCACTTTTACCCGGTGTAAAGAAAAATGCTATAGCCACATTGAGTGGTTTATTACCTGAACCATCAACTGCAAGCACATTGGCTGTTAAATGCCGTGCCCATTGCACACCCGTCCACCCGGTTGTGGGGTTAGGTTTTTGTTTGGGGCGCCAGAAAGGTTGTGCTGTTAATGCTGTATTTGTACCAGCAAAAAATTGTATCTCCTCTCCTACATTTTTATACCAAATAGAGTCAGGTACATTTGTATAAGGGCCAGAGCTGGTACTCATTTGCAGAATTTTTGTTCTGGCTTCTGCAATTTTTGCTCCCAGCAAATTCCAGCGCAGCAAATCATATTTGCGTATGCCTTCATGGCCAAACTCTAAAAAACGTTCGTTTGTAACAGCAGTAAAAAAGCTGTCTTTTGTAGAAGGTGTAATTCCAATAAGAGTTATATTACCTCTGAAAGCCCTTTTTCTAACTTCTTCAAAAGCATCTTTTGCCAGCTGGGTTGGCCCGTTATTTATTTCATTCACAGCTTCAGCATACATCAGTAATACATCGCTAAAGCGAATTACACTCCAGTTGTATCCAACATTTAAAACAGTACCGGGTAACAATGGCACCCGCCAGTCTCTGCGGTACTTGCCGGTATTTAATTCACCCAGGCGGCGTTGCGTTTTTATATTTGTTGCAGATGTTACCTGGTAGTGAGTAAGCGTAACATCTCTTCTTGTATCAACAGAATCGAATGCATAAAAATAGTTGGGCAGCATTTGAATACCACCACCGCCTGCACCGTAACGGGATGCGTTATTAAGATTTGGCCCATCGTAATTACCCATGCGGCTGTCGCTGTTGCCATTGCCGCCACCAGCACCTACTTCAAATAATATTTCTGCCTGCGGATCGTATGCAAAAGAAGTTACATTACGCCAGATACTTTCGTAATTAGGATTTAGTGTATGTTCGCCTCTGTTGGCCATCAGTTCCTCACATTCTGTTTTGGCAATAGTGTAATAGGCAAGATAATCGCTGCGGCGCTCCATAGTACCTAAGCCTGTACCCGATGCATTGGGGCGTAAAGAATAACCGCCACGGAACAATGCAATTCTTGCACGTAATGCCATAACAGCACCTTTTGTTATACGCTCATTTCTTGCACCTGCCGCTGTACGCCAGGGTACCAGTGTTTTTGCTATTGCAAGGTCAGCCAGAATTTTGTCGTAGGTAGAGTCCCGGTTTGCAGCAGGTAAAAACAAATCTGTTTGCTTGTAAGATGGAATCATTGGTGCAGGTACATCACCCCAGTTACGTATCAGCTCAAATAAATATTGTGCTCTTAATGTAAGTGCTTCGCCATGTAAACGTTTTACCAAAGCCTGTTCTGCTGCGGTGCCGGCTGAGTATTCTTTCATAAGCGGTATTTGTTCAATACACAGGTTGGCTTTTTCCAAACCACGGTATAACTGGCGGAAGGGATTTGCAATTTCTGCATTGGTAAGCAGTAACTGGTAGCGGCCCACACCACGGCGCCCATTGTCTATACCACCACTTACAATTCCCTCATCCGTATCATACGGATAATACATACTTAAACGAATGCCGTAACCATTGTCTCCCTGCAGTTCATCGTACACACCAATAAGTGCGGTGGTGGCATTTGATACATCAGAAAAAGCCTGCGATACATTAAACTGTGATACAGGTTCTACTTCTGTAAATTTTTTACAACTGTTAAAAACAACAACAGCAATAAATATTGTAAGTGCTGCGGTTAATTGATAAATTTTATTTTTCATAAAACAACTATTTAGTTTATTAGAAAGTAACGTTTAAGCCAAATACCCATGTTCTTGATCTTGGATAGGCTCCAAAATCAACTCCCGGTGTTAATGGGTCGCTTCTTCTTGCTGTAACATCAGGATCGTAACCGGTGTAATTGGTAATTGTACCTAAATTATTTACAGTAGCATACACCCTGAAGCTGCTTATTTTAGCTTTCGCAGTAATTGCTTTTGGCAGTGTATAACCCACTGTAAGGTTATTAAACCGCAGATAAGAGCCATCTTCAATAGCCCATGAGTGCAGCCACCAGCGTTGCGACCGTACGGGTGTCCATATTTTAGCATTGGTGTTTAAAGCAGCCAGATCTGTTGGGTCGGTTACTACCTGGCCGTTGGCATTTATATTTGTCCAGCGGTCTTTCATTATGTTCAGCATATTAATACTGGAGAAAGAACCATCTGTCCATTCAACTTTGTTGGCATTATAAATATCATTGCCATACACAAAGTTTACAAACACACTCATGTCAAAGTTTTTGTAAGCAAACTGGTTGTTCCACCCGCCTGTAAATTTAGCATTAGCATCACCAATTACAGTACGGTCGTAGTCGGCAGAAATAACACCATCAGGTACACCGTTGGGGCCGCTTATATCTTTCCATTTTAACACACCTGGCTGCGGATTGCCGTTAATGGTTATAGAAGGAATACCGGTTTTTAATGTATAAACTCCTGCGCTGTAATTAAAGTCTTCTATTTTATACAAACCGTCGGTTACAAAACCATACATCTGCCCTGCAGGTTGGCCAACTTTTACTAAAAAATCTGGAATGCCATCGCTACCCTGCCAGTTAGAGTTTCTTTCTAATTGCGTAACACCGCCTAAATTTTCAACCCGGTTTTTGTTAAAAGAAATATTGAAGTTTGATGTCCATGTAAAATTTTTATTAGAAACCGGGTTTGCATTAATCTGAAACTCCACACCACGGTTTGAAGTAGAACCAATATTTTGTATCTGGCTGGTATAACCGGTAGTTGGTGGTATAGCAACATCCAGCAACAAATTTTTTGCGGTGTTTTTATAAACATCTACTGTAAACTGTATTTTATTATCCAGTACAGAAAGGTCTAATCCAAAATTTCGGGTGGTATTTTGCTCCCATCTTAAAGTAGGGTTTGAAAGTGATGTGGGTGAAAAGCCCGGTAAAATAGTGTGGTTAATTGCATACTGCCCGGTAACCCCATATAACTGCATAAATAATAAGTCGCCAATGCGGTTGTTACCTACAGCACCAAAGCCTAATCTTATTTTACCATCGTTCAGCCATTTTAAATTTTCTGCAAATTTCTCTTTACTAAAGCGCCATGCAAATGAGCCTGAGGGAAACACCAGGTTACCATTACTTGGGGCAAACTTTGTTGATCTGTCGGACCGGAGGTTGAATGTGGCCAGGTACCTGTCATCGTACCCATAATTTAACCTGCCAAAAAATGATGCAATGCGGCTGGGTGGATTAACAAAAGAAAAAGGCAGTGGTTGCACTGAGCCTGTTGGCGCTGAACCTAACCCCATATTAGCCAGCGCTTTTTCGGCACTGATATCTGCCGGAAAAAAGTTGGTTTGAAACAGCGTATTACTTACTCTTTGGTCTATCATCTCCTGCCCTATCAGCACAGAAATATCATGCCTCTTTTTAAAGTTATTTACGCTGTACTGCAATGTATTTGAGTTGGTAAGCTGGCGGTTATACTGGTTACCGATAGATGCTACTGGTAACGATGCAGCATTACGTGCAGTGGATGTTATTTTATTGAAAAACAAACGCTGCTCAGTATTTACATTATCAAAACCAAATGTAGAACGGAACACCAGATTTTTCGAAATATTGTAGTTAACATAGCCGCTTAAGTAAGTGCCTTTTGTAAACTGCCTTCTGTACTCCGACCGGGCCAATATTATCGGATTAGTTTGCCCTGCTGATGCTAAAAAATAAGCTTCATCAAAATCATCAATACCACCTGTGGCAGTTGGTAATTCAAAAGGCCGGTAAGTAATGGAATGGCGCAAACGGTTAGTTGTTCTTGTACCACTGTTTGTGGTGCCAATACCTTTTACTGTTTGGTCAAGATAGCGGGCAGTAATACCCACTTTAACTTTATCAGATACTTTATGATCCAGTTTAAAATTTAATAAATTTCTGTCAAAACCAGATTCTAACTGAATACCATCTTCCCTGTTAGCAGTAACACTCAGGTTAAAAGTAGTGGCCTGGTTACCGCCGTTTACAGAAAGGTTGTGGTTTTGAAATTTAGCATTGCGGCCAAACACTTCTCCCTGCCAGTCTATTGGAGCAACATTTTTGTAATTGGCCAATGTATCCCATGTTCTGCCATAAGTTGCGCTATCGGCAGCTCCTCTGTTACGTTCCCATTGCCAAACAACAAAATCGTAAGGGCTAAGCACATCCATTTTTTTAGGCAGTTGCCTTAAACCAAAACCACCATTGTAGGCAACCTGTGTTTTTCCGGGGCGACCAACTTTAGTGGTAATTATAACAACACCATTAGCTGCCCTTGCTCCATAAATGGCAGTGGTGGAAGCATCTTTTAAAACATCTATCGAAGCAATGTCCTGCGGAGAAATTACCGAAAGGGCATTTTCCACCTGCACACCATCAACAATATACATGGGTGAATTATCCTGTGTAATAGAACCACCGCCCCTTACACGGATAAGAATATCTGCACCCGGCGCACCTTCAGTTGCAATTGCCTGCACACCCGCCAAACGGCCCTGCAGCGCTTCAGCCGCAGAGGATAGCGGTATATCTTTTATTTGCTTTGCACTAACAGAAGATACTGTGCCGGTTAAATCCTTACGACGTACCGTGGCGTAACCTACCACCACAACATCTTCCTGGGTAACCGCCTCTTTACTTAATTGAACTGATCCGGCATCTGTGCCGGTTACTGTTACAACTCTGGAGCCATAACCAACAGAGGATATCACAAGATCAACGCCACCAGTACCGGAAACAGTAATAGAGAAATTTCCATCCTTATCCGTTTGAGTACCTTTTTTTGCATTTTTAGCAATAACGTTTGCGCCATTAATCGGCACCCCGGCGTCGTCCGTTACTTTACCTTTTATGGTTTTGTTTTGAGCCAATAAAGAAAGCGGGACAATAAATAAAATCAGGAGAAATGATAACAACTTTTTCATATAGCAGTGTTTAAAGTTAGCGTAACCAAAAGCGCATTTCTATTTTAGAATAGAGGTGTTTAATAAAAATGCTGCAACAATCAATACCCAATGATAGAACTTTTTTTAAGCGGAACTGCTGCGTAGAACGCACTATTTTTACGCAAACGTTCCCGACATCGATACCACATTATTTTTTACCCGTAAAAAATTGTAACTTGAAAAAAAAACGGTTTTTTGCATTTGAAAAATTGAACCATGAAGTTTGAACCGGTTACTATAAAAGATATTGGAAAAGCATTAGGATTATCTACCTCAACAGTTAGCAGGGCATTGCGGGGCAGCTACGAAATAAGCTCGGAAACAAAAAAATTAGTGCTGGAGTATGCCGAAAAAATCAACTACCGCCCCAACCCAATTGCCTTAAGTTTAAAGGAGCGGCGCAACCATTCCATCGGTATTATAGTTTGCGAAATTGCCAACAACTTTTTTTCGCAGGCTATTAATGGCATTGAATCCATTGCTTACAACCGGGGCTACCATGTTATTATTTCGCAAAGCCACGAATCGTTTGAAAGAGAAACTGTAATTGTTGACCACCTGGCATCAAGATCGGTGGATGGCCTGCTGGTTTCAGTGTCGAGCGGTACTACCGACTATACCCATTTTAAACAATTGTACGAAAAAGGACTGCCCATTGTTTTTTTTGACAGAGTAACCAGCGAAATAAATACACATAAAGTAATTGCCGATAATTTTAAAGGTGCTTACGATGCTACCGAACATTTAATTAATAACGGGTTTAAAAGAATAGGCCATATAACCAGTGCGCCGTATTTATCTATTTCGATGGAAAGGCTGGAAGGTTATAAAGAAGCGTTGCGTAAAAATAATATTGAGTATGATGAAAAACTGGTACAGCACTGCCATAACGGTGGAATGATTTATGACGAGGTGGAAGAGGCGTTAAAAAAGATGTTTAAGCTGAAACAAAAACCAGATGCATTATTTACTGCAGGCGACCGCCTTACCACCACCTGTATGCAGGCACTGCAAAAATTAGGAAAAAAAATACCGGACGATATTGCCATTATTGGATTTACCAACACCACTATAGGCGAACTGTTTAATCCCTCACTTTCAGTAGTACGCCAGCCGGCTTTTGAAATAGGGCAGGTGGCAACAGAACTATTAATAAGTATGATTGAAAGCAAAAGACCTGTAACAGAGTTTGAAAATAAAGTGTTGCAAACAGAAATGATTGTAAGGGAATCATCTATGCAAAAAAGATAAGCCTAGTGGTTTATGGGGATTTTTTTTACAAAACTTATTTCTTTTGTATTCCACAAATACAACATTACAAAAAGAGTGAAATGATATGTTGTATCAAAAGGGATACAAAATTTTGTTTTAATTTTTGCAGCGGATGTTTTTACTTTTTTAAGAGCCTCTTCTTCCCATCCGTAGTCAAACCTGTACTCCACCATCTGTATTTTTTTAAGAAATTTATCGGGTGCTTCAATCCATACTTTTCCTTTATACCAATATTCATCCACCACGTTTAGGTCGTATTCAATACTGTAAAAAGAGATACCCGAAAAAACACCCGTCATTAACTTATAAAAATCTATTGCAAAATTTTCTGTTGCATCTAATACCTGGTAAGTAGCTATATCAGGCGTTAAATCTGCGTAGCCAATTCTATACACAAAAAGTTTTCTTACACCTGATTTTAGCTCCGATGCTTTTACCCAGTTCAATTCATCTTTAATATGCGGTGATTGCAGGGAACCCGACGAATGAATATAAATAAAATAATCACATGCTGCCACCCGGCGTTTAAGTTCAAGCCCCCAATTTGTACCTGTTTTAATTGATTGCACATCCAAAAACACATCATGCCCCGAATCTAATTTTAAAATATGGTTACGCAACATATGGGCTATTGCTGAGGCATCTTTTCTGGAGTATGAAATAAAAAATGATGCCATTGCTGTGTGATTGTGTTAGCTTAAAGATAATACACCTGACTTCAAATTTCAAACTATCTGCTTACTTTTATCAAATGAAATTGCAATTCTGGTCGGTTGGCAAAGCACATGAAGCTTATGTAAAAGAAGGTGTGGAATTATTTACCAAACGCATCTCACATTATTACGCTGTTGAATGGCATATTATTCCCGTACCAAAAAACACGGCAATGTTAAGTGAACCGGACCTGAAAAAAAAAGAAGGCGAAACCATATTGAGTTTTTTACAAAAAGAAGATTACCTGGTTTTACTGGATGAAAGAGGCAAACAGCTGAAGAGTGAAGAACTGGCAAATTTTATTCAGCAAGTGGCGAATAACAGTACAAAAAAAATGGTGTTTTTAATTGGCGGCGCTTTTGGCGTAAGTGATGATGTGGTAAAAAGAGCCAATTATAAATGGAGTTTATCGCCTTTAGTTTTTCCACATCAGCTTGTTCGCTTAATTTTGGCCGAGCAGATTTACCGGGCCTGTACAATTAATAAAAACGAAAAATACCATCACAGTTAAAAATTAATTCAGACTTATATGAATGAACTATCGTTATTTCCCGTTACATTTTCAATAATTGCTATAACTGTTGTGGTTTCTTTAATTGGTTTTACCAATGAAGAGTTAAGGAATAAATCATTGTTCTACCCTTATGCTATGACTTCCTCTTCGGAATATTATCGTTTTTTAAGTCATGGCTTAATACATGCTGATTATATCCACCTGTTCTTTAACATGTTTACTTTATATTCTTTTGGCAGGTTTGCCGAAGTAGCTTTATTCAATAAAACAGAATATATTATTTTGTATGTTAC
>JAYVJU010000060.1:0-10056 GCA_043769035.1 Ferruginibacter sp. | reverse complement strand
AGCCGATTTTTTTACACTGCCCAAAGCCGTTTCGCAACTAGAAACCGATACCTTGTATCCGACCTTTAAAAGTTTTTTATATAATGCACCACAGGCTTATAATCATCTTTTACTGCGGCCTTATATTTATGAGTTGCCAACCAAAAGCATGCTTCCTGTAATTATCGAAACAGTAATTTACCAACTGCTTTTTGTGCTGTTTATTTTTTTTAAAAGAAGAGAAGAGCATAATCGATATAATCCTTTCATACTTTTCGGGGTTTTCTTTACACTTACCATGCTTCTTTTTATTGGCTATATCATGCCCAACCTGGGGTCCCTGGTTCGTTACCGGAGTGTTTATTTATGCTTTTTAATAACTCCGGTGGTTTGTAATATTAACTGGGAACGATTGCGTAGAGTATTTAAAATTAAAAAATAAAATAATATTTAGTTTTTATCCACAAATGGCCAATTTTTTATAACAAAGACAATAAAAAAATTGTTTTATAACGAATTTTGACGTTTTTTTGTGGTATAAAACTTAAAAATATGCAATCTTTACGTTTCAATGCACTGGATAGCCTGGCCAGTAGTCCTGCGGAAGTTAATGTATCAGGCGTGTCTAAAATTACCGGAATCTTTAACGAAAATGTGTTTACACTTAAGGTGGCCCGTCAATTTTTAAGCGACGAGGCTTATAAGAGTTTGGCAGCTTCTATTAAAAGTGGTAAAAAAATTGACCGTTCAATGGGCGGCCAAATTGCCAATGGCGTAAAAGCCTGGGCAGAAAGTAAAGGTGTAACTCACTTTACGCACTGGTTTCAACCACTTACCGGTTTATCGGCAGAAAAACATGATTCATTTTTTACGTTAAAAGGAGATGGTACACCAATTGAAGAATTTGATGGCGGCGCTTTAATTCAACAGGAGCCGGATGCATCATCTTTCCCAAGTGGTGGTTTAAGGGCAACTTTTGAAGCCCGTGGTTACACTGCATGGGATCCATCTTCTCCGGCATTTATTATGGAGATTGGCCAGGGTAAAACACTATGTATCCCTACCATTTTTGTTTCTTATACCGGCGAATCTTTAGATGCTAAAACACCTTTATTAAAAGCATTGGTAGCTATTGAAAAAGCAGCTGTTGATGTTTGCCAGTATTTCGATAAAAACATAACAAGAGTTACACCAACATTAGGTTGGGAACAGGAATATTTTGTAATTGATGCCGGTTTGGCAAATGCCCGCCCGGATTTAGTGTTAACAGGCCGTACAGTGTTTGGCCATGCTCCTGCAAAAGGACAACAATTAGAAGATCACTATTTTGGAACAATACCAGAAAGGGTCTATGCTTTTATGAGAGATTTTGAAAGCGAATCTTATAAACTGGGTATTCCTTTACGCACTCGTCATAATGAAGTGGCACCTGCACAGTTTGAGTGTGCGCCTATTTTTGAAGAAGTAAATATTGCTGTTGATCACAACTTGTTGTTGATGGACATCATGACAAGAGTAGCAAAACGCCACAACTTAAAAGTGTTATTACACGAAAAACCATTTGCCGGTATTAACGGTAGTGGAAAGCACAATAACTGGAGCATGGCTACTGATACCGGAGTTAATTTATTAGCGCCTGGGAAAACGCCAAAAACCAATTTAATGTTCTTAACGTTCTTTGTTAATACCATTAAAGCATTACATGATTATGCTGATATTGTAAGAGCATCAATTGCCAGCGCCGGTAACGACCATCGTTTAGGTGCTAATGAAGCTCCTCCTGCAATCATTTCTGCATTTATCGGTAAGTATTTAACACAGGTATTGGAACAGGTTGAAACCCGTGTTGGCGGTAAGTTTGATGAGCAGGATGAAGCGATGCTTAAACTGGATATTCATAAGAGTATTCCTGAATTAATGCTGGATAACACAGATCGTAACAGAACTTCTCCATTTGCATTTACCGGAAATAAATTTGAATTCCGTGCAGTAGGTTCAGCTGCCAATTGTGCAACTAACATGACTGTAATTAATACCATTGTTGCAGAAACATTAAAAACATTTAAAAAAGATGTTGATGCGTTGATTGACAAAGGTGAGAAGAAGGAAGTTGCAATAATGCAGATCATCCAGAAGTATGTTGTTGAAAGTAAAAAAGTTTTATTTGAAGGTGACGGTTACAGCGAAGCATGGGCAAATGAAGCAGAAAAACGTGGCTTACAAAATGTAAAAACCACGCCGCTGGCTTTGGATGCTTATGTTACTGAAAAAGCAAAAAAACTATTTGCAAGCAACGACATTTACAGCCACTCTGAACTTGAAGCAAGGCACGAAATAATGCTTGAAGATTACATTAAAAAAGTACAGATTGAAGCAAGGATAATGGGAGAGTTGGCTACAACATTTATATTCCCATCTGCTGTTAAATACCAAAACATTTTAATCAATAATGTAAAAGGCTTAAAAGATGCCGGCTTAAAAGAACCAGCTTATGCCAACCAGGTACAATTACTGGAAGCAATAAGCAATCATATTTCTATTTTAGGCGACAGTGTTGAAAAAATGATTGAGGAAAGGAAAGTAGCCAACGAGCTGACAGATACAAGAGCAAAAGCAATTGCTTATTGCGAAAAAGTAAAAGGGCAGTATTTTGATGTTATCCGCTATCATGTAGATAAACTGGAATTGATAGTTGATGATGCTCACTGGTTATTACCAAAATACAGAGAAATGCTTTTCTTAAGATAAAATAGCTGGCAAGCAAATCTGTCCCGCTTTATTGCGGGACGCAATCGTTGTTAACCCCGTCTTTATGGCGGGGTTTGCATTTTTTGCTTGTCATCCCGAACGCAGTGAGGGATCTGCCGGATAAACAACAAAAGTTGATGATTGAATTGCTGTTAGGTAAATTTGGATTAAATAATTTACAAGGTTTCCAACCTTTCAAAAGTTGGAAATCTTTTCCAAAATACTGTTACTAAAAGAGTTGATAAAATAGAACGTATCTCAATTTTTATTAAAATACTTTAACTGCCGTTTTAATCTTTTAGAAAGTGGTTTGCCAGCCTGGTAATCCATTAGCTTTTTATAGAGGCTTTCGGGAGAATATTTGCGGCGGTTATCTGATGCCTCTAAAAAACTACAAAAGAAAGCAATTGAAAATGCAAAAGCACCCAGCGCAAGCAAAAAGCCATAACCGCTTACAGGCCCGCTAATCAGCAACACACCAAAAACGGCAGTTGCCACCGTTAACGATGTAAACACATTCATTCTGCCCTTTGATCTTTTGCGCTCATAAAAATAAAACCGTATCATTTTTTCTGATATTTCATCTTTGCCAAATTCCTTTAAAAACTGCTCTTTGCTGTAATTTTTTATATTATTGGGTACAGTATCCCTTACCGGTTTATTTATTGCAAATGACTGCAATAAGCAAAAAAGTGAAACAGTAAATAAAGAGATTGATTTCATACAGTGTTTTTAATGCAGATGCAGCAAACTAAAAAGTTGCTGCATCTGACTAATTAATACCTAATTCAATTTACTATAAAATAATAATCTCCACCTTCTAAATTTGTTTGCCCACTGTATGAAGGGCTTAGATAATAGTGTTGATTCGTATTCCTGAAAATAATTGTGAAGTTTGCCTTTGTACATTTATCATTTTGCCGGTATGTGTTATTTGAGTTACTTAACAAAAATGAATACAGACCCTTTTTTTGTGGCATAATACCTAATTTAAAAACATAATAACCTGCTTCCTCAGAAAATAAATACTCCCGGTATAAATTAATATTAGAACTGTTAGTATTTAAACCCTTTAACAAGCTGAATTTGAAATCATTTGCAGCGTCCACCCATTTTTTGTTTACTGTATCTCTAAAAGAAAAACCTATAGCACTTCCTAAGTTTGCCGCACCTGCATAGTTTATTGTTTTGTTTGTGGATTTATCTAAAAAATCCGTTCGTGAATTTATTTCTACCCAAATTGTATCGCCAACCTTAATGGTGTCTTTATCTGGATATGCCTTTACAGGCAATTCAAAATTATAAGTAGTTTCAACACAGTTTTTGTTACAACTGCTTTGCTGTACAAAAAATGCCAGTATAAACAAAAGGCTAATTTGGAATTTCATAGTATTAATAATTATAGAAACTAAAAATAGTAATTACCCCGGCAGCATCTCTGTTTGCATTCTCTTGCAAGAGTCTGATACGGTATGCTGGTATATTTGTTATATCGCCATCAATTGCTTCAAATAAATGTTGGTTTGTATAACTATTTACATTGTCATCCAAATCAATTCTTCTCGGAATAGCATTTCTGTCATTCCTATCGTCAAACAAATCATAAAACAGGCCTTGCGGTATCCACCTAAATGGATCATTAGTTCGATTAGGACTAAAATCTTCTAATAAATTTAAATTGCTACTTAAATTTAGCACAGGGGCATCAAAATTATAGGCATTCCCTTGTTCAATAAATTGTGGGCTTATAGCACCGTATTTCTTAGTGGCCAATTTATTTTCCATTTTCTCAATTTTCGTATGTGTAATTTAGAATTTTATATCATGTGTATATAATTTATTTTTACTTAAACCTTTGGTTAAACATGTGGTCTTAACAACAAATAATTAAAAATGAAAAAAATCACCCTTCTCGTTTTTGCAAGTTTAATCCTTTTGGCAGCTGATGCCCAAACACAACGTAAAAAAACAATGGTGGCGGCAGACAGTGCCACTACCGCAGCACCAGCTAAAACCCGTGGCCAAAAAAAGCAGATGATGAAAGATTTAAACCTCAGCAGGGAACAAAAATCAAAATTAAAGGGGCTGCAGCAGGCTAATAAAGCAAAGATGGATGAGATAAAAAATAATGATAAGCTGACACCTGAAGAAAAGGAGGCTAAATTAAAAGCAGTGCGGCAGGAGCAGCTGAAAAGTACAGGCGCTGTTTTAAATGATGAGCAAAAGGCTAAAATGAAACAACTGATAAAGGAAAAACAAAAAAATAAGAAAAAGAACGCTGCCATGGATCAGCAATAAAATAAGTTATACAAGGGGTAGTTGAGCAAAACAGAAAGCCGTCCTTTACCGGGGCGGCTTTTCTTTTGTAATAACTTATTTTTGCCGCATGGAAAAGATATTTACTTACCAGCAGTTGTATTCGTTTTGCACAGCTGCTTTTATAAAGATAGGGTGCAGCGAAGCAGATGCAGCGATAGCCTCAAAAGCATTACTGTCTGCAGACTTACGTGGTATTGACAGCCATGGTGTGGCACGGCTGAGCGGTTATGTACGCTTATGGGAAGCCAAACGTGTAAATGCAACCCCCCATTTAAAAATTGTACATGAAACACCTTCAACAGCAGTGGTTGATGGTGACAGGGGCTTAGGTTTGGTGGTAGCACCTTATGCCATGCAGGTGGCTATTGAAAAAGCAAAAAATGCAGGCACAGGCTGGGTAAGTGTAAAAAACAGTAATCACTTTGGTATTGCAGGTTATCATGCCATGATGGCTTTGCCGAATGAGATGATAGGTATTGCCATGACTAATGCCAGTGCATTAGTGGCGCCAACGTTTTCTGTAGAAAGAATGCTGGGTACCAACCCCATTGCTGTTGCCATACCTGCCGGTAACGAACCCGCCTTTGTTGCTGACTTTGCCACCACTACTGCCGCCAATGGTAAACTGGAAATATTACAACGTAAAAATGCTTCCACACCAACAGGGTGGGTGCAAACAAAAGATGGCCACGAAAGTATTGATGCCAATGAATTAAAAAGTGGCGGCTCATTATTGCCGTTAGGTAGTGATAGGGAACACAGCAGCCACAAAGGTTATGCATTAGGTGCCATAGTAGATATTTTTTCAGCGGTATTAAGCGGTGCCAATTACGGGCCGTGGGTACCGCCGTTTCCGGCTTATGTGCCAATGCCCGAAAATATGCCCGGCGAAGGTATCGGCCATTTTTTTGGCGCAATGCGGATAGATGCATTTAGAACTGCAGCTGAATTTAAACAGCACATGGATAACTGGATACTGCGGTTTCGTTCGGCAAAAACCATTGAAGGGCAGGAAAGGGTTATTATACCCGGCGATCCCGAACGTGAAATGGAAGCTGACCGTATGATTAGCGGAATACCTTTGGTAGATGCTGTGGTGGAGGATTTAAAAAAAATGGGGGAGAAGTTTTCACTGCCTTTTCCCTGATTGCATTTGGAATAGCCCCCTACATGAAATACTTTTGCAAAAAATTTAAAATCATTTTTAATTAAAAAATGCCGCAATAGCGGCGTCGGGGGGATTATGAAAATAATGAAATTTGGCGGCACCAGTGTTGGTAAGCCGGAAAGAATGCACCAGGTATCGCAATTGATAACTGCAGATGATGAAAGTAAGATTGTGGTGCTATCTGCTTTAAGCGGCACTACCAACAACTTAGTAGAAATTGGTAATGCGATGGCTACCAATAATAAGGCAGAGGCCAAACAGTTAATTGAAAAATTAGAAAATCATTATAAAGATTTTGTTACACAGTTATTGAAAACCGAATCGGGTTTACAAAGTGCAGGCAGGGTATTACAGGAGCATTTTGAATTTTTGTACATCATTTTAAGAATATCTTTCAGCGAATCTTTAAACAGGGACATCTTGGCACAGGGAGAATTGTTAAGCACTAAATTATTTTCTATTTATCTAACAGAAAATAATATCGATCATGCTTTATTACCTGCACTGGAGTTTATGACCATTGATGCTTATGATGAGCCACAGGTTGGCGCTATTAAAGTAAAACTGGCTCAACAATTA
Source organism: Ferruginibacter sp. (assembly GCA_043769035.1). Taxonomy (GTDB): domain Bacteria; phylum Bacteroidota; class Bacteroidia; order Chitinophagales; family Chitinophagaceae; genus Ferruginibacter. The sequence goes on along the minus strand of JAYVJU010000060.1, from coordinate 3,263 downwards.
AAACAGCACAGCGATAAAAAATTGTTTATCACACAGGGATATATTTGCCGGAATGCAAGGGGCGAAGTAGATAATTTAAAAAGGGGTGGCAGCGACTACAGCGCATCATTAATTGCAGCAGCTATTAATGCAAGTGTTTGTGAAATATGGACCGATATTGATGGTATGCACAACAATGATCCCCGGGTTGTAAATAAAACTTTTGCTATTGAACAATTAAGTTTTGAAGAGGCGGCAGAGTTAGCATACTTTGGCGCTAAAATTTTACACCCGGCCAGTATTTGGCCGGCACAATTTTATAATGTGCCTGTAAGGTTGCTGAACACTATGGAGCCTTCTGCCAAAGGAACTTTAATTGCAGAAAAAGCCGGTAGCGTTGGTGTAAAAGCTGTTGCAGCAAAAGATGGTATTACAGCTATACGTGTAAAAAGCAGCCGCATGTTACTGGCTTATGGATTTTTGCGTAAGGTATTTGAAGTATTTGAAAAATACCGCACTTCAATTGATATGATCACTACATCTGAAGTGGCTGTTTCAGTTACCATTGATAATGATGTAAACCTTAAAGAAATTATTAAAGAACTGGAGCCATTTGGTACTGTAGAAATTGATACCAATCATACCATTGTTTCTATTGTAGGTAACGAAATTGCCGAAACAAAAGATGTAATGAAAAAACTGTTTGATGCCATTGAGCCAATACCTGTGCGTATGGTAAGTTATGGTGGCAGCAGGCACAATGTTTCTTTATTAATAGATCGTAGTTATAAAGATCAAACTTTGCAGTTACTGAATGCAGGGCTGTTTGGATTGTAAAAAAATAAAAATTCAAAAATAAAAATTCAAAAGAGTGTTCGGGTTACTGAATGCTCTTTTTTGATTTTTGAATTACAACGCAATCCCCAATTTCTTATAAATAAAACTCATCAGCCAGGCGGGGCCAATCATTAAAAACTGTATGTCTTTTAAAAAAGAAGGTTTTTTACCTTCAATCTTATGCCCGTAAAACTGGCCGATCCATGCAAGTGTAAAAGTTATCAGGCAGAATAGCCATAATTGTATTAATCCCGATTGTTCTATCAAATGACAAAGCCATAAACAAAACACACCAAATAATACCATACCAATCCATAAAGTTCTCGAGAGGGAAAAATAATAAACTACCACCAGCAACATTATTATTATTGCCAGGTTAACCTGGATGCCGGAAACGGCCCAGGGTAGTTTTACGCCATATAATAAACCAACAACCGAAAAGAAAATAGCGGGCACACAAATCCAGTGAATGGTTTTATTGGTTTCGTTCTTATGGCTTTCGCCATATTCAGCAAGCCATTGTTCAATTGATTTCATATGCAATCGTTTTACCTTTTAAAGTTAATTAAAACTGTTAACAATTCATTTGCAACATTTCCAACAGTTTGTCCGTCTTACAAATGGTTTTTCATAGGATATTGGATTTTAAACGGGGCTGGATTTTTATCCTGGCCCTTTTTTTATGCCTGTACCATAAAAAAAGCTCCCCGATTTGGGGAGCCTTAATTTAAAATCATATAGCGGTAGTTATATAATCAGCATCGCATCGCCATAGCTGAAAAAGCGGTATTTATCTTTAATAGCTTTCTTATACGCTTCCATCATTAAATCATATCCGGCAAATGCACAAGCCATAATTAACAGGCTGGTTTTTGGTAAATGAAAATTGGTTACCAGTGCATCGGCAATATTAAAATTATAGGGCGGATGTATAAAATGATTGGTCCATCCTTCTGATGGTTTTAATAATTTTTGTGCGGTAAAACTGCTTTCCATAGAACGCATGGTAGTGGTACCAATAGAGCAAATGCGGTGACCGCCCTGTTTTGCTTTGTTTACAATATTGCATGCGGTTTCTTCAACCCTGTAATATTCTGCATCCATTTTATGTTTGCTCAAATCTTCTACTTCAATTGGCCTGAAAGTGCCAAGACCGGTGTGTAAAGTAGTTTCTGCAAAGCGAATGCCTTTTATCTCTAAACGTTTAATTAGCTCTTTACTAAAATGCAAACCTGCAGTTGGAGCAGCTACAGCACCTTCGTGTTTAGCATATACAGTTTGATAACGCTCTTTATCTTCTTCTTCCGGTTTGCGTTTAATATATTTTGGTAATGGTGTTTCTCCTAATATTTCCAGCATGCCCCTGAATTCATCATCAGTACCATCCCATAAAAAACGGATCGTTCTTCCACGGCTGGTGGTATTGTCAATTACTTCGGCAACCAGTTCATCACTTTCGCCAAAATATAATTTATTACCTACACGTATTTTACGGGCAGGGTCAACAATAACATCCCATAATTTATTGGGCTTGTTTAATTCTCTTAATAAAAACACTTCAATTTTTGCACCTGTTTTTTCCTTGCGGCCATACATACGGGCAGGAAAAACCTTGGTATTGTTTACCACAAACACATCTTTGTCATCAAAATAATCAATGATCTCTTTAAAATGTTTGTTTTCAATATTGCCTGTTTTACGGTCGATAACCATCATGCGGCTGTCCTCACGTTTTTTGGTAGGGTTCTGGGCAATTAAATTTAGTGGAAGATCGAAACGGAACTGGGATAATTTCATGTAACTAATATTTTAAAAGGTTACATGCCGTGTACAGAGAAGCTTTAAAGACTAGCCTTTCAGGAGGCACTTATCATGTTACGGCATGATTTTGAAGGCGCAAAGATAAGGGATAATGCCGGGTTTTGAACATTGAAAAACGCTAGTTATACAGATTTTTTTAAATAAATGTGCAAATCAACACCGACTATAAACATACGGAAAGCAAAAACCGGCTCGGTACGGAAACTTAATTGTGTTATAGATATGCCAAACATTGTACTATTCAATTATGGAATTGCGTCCCTTATTTAATCTTTGTATTATCTTTATTTAAAATAACGGCATTTATAAATGAAATTAACAGCTACCCTCTTGCTGCTTGCAGCATCCGTACTAATTGCAAATGGCCAGCCTTCAAAAAAAATTGAAAAAAAATACCCCAGCCTTTTATGGGAAATAAGCGGCAATGGTTTAACCAAACCATCGTACCTGTTTGGTACTATGCATGTAAGCAATAAACAGGTGTTTCACTTAAGCGATTCTTTTTTTTATGCCATTAAAAAAAGTGATGTAGTGGCGTTGGAACTAAACTCCGAAACATGGCAAAAGGATATGGTGCAGATGGATAAAGATGGCGAAGTGTACCAAAAGTTTTATTCGGAAAAAAG
>JAYVJU010000059.1:0-10654 GCA_043769035.1 Ferruginibacter sp. | reverse complement strand
CCTTTTATTTCTGTGATGAAACCATAGTTTATCTCACCACTAACAAGTTAAAACTATGGCGTTCATTCGCAACTGCATTATTACAGCAGTAATTGCTTTTTGCATTTTACAAAATGTAATGGCACAAACTGTTTACTATCCTGCCCAGTCTTCTCTATTATTGAAGGCAACTGCAGAAGATGCTGCTACGCTTTTACAAAAAGCGATACCAGGCAGCCGTTTTATTACCCAGTCTTATACAAGCATGCCATCAACAGGCATTGTGCTTATTTATAGCAGTACTATTACCGATAATCAGGCATGTAAAGTAGAAGGTAATGGTTACGACATGATAAAATTTACAGCAGCACAGGATAATGGATTACATTTTGGAATTTATCAGTACCTGCATCAACTTGGTTTCAGGTTTTATCAGCCTGGTACAGTATGGGAAATTATTCCTGCATTGGCTACTTCATACAAAAAAATAGATACAGTTTACAATGGTGCATATAAATACAAAAGCTGGTTTGTAAGCGGGGGGCACAACCTTTGGATAATGGATAAGAATCCTTCTTATGGATGGGATATTTATTTTGGAGAAAACGGGCATAACTGGGCAATGTATCAACGCCGCAACGGTATGTTGGGCAGCGCCGGTTTCAGCGGCCATCGTGGTGATATTATGACTGGCAATTACCTGGCAACATTAAAAGATAATCCATGCTATGTGGCTAATTACAATGGATCGAGGCAGGCTAATTCAAGATCGGTACCCGACATCAATAACACTATGGCAACTGATTTATGGGCCAATGCCATTGAACAAAAACAAACGCAGCATAAGAATACTATTTTCGGTAACACCAGTCTATATGTAAATCAATACCGTAATTATAATTACAATTATGAACACATTGGTATTGAAGTACCTGATGGCGCAAACTGGGGCAACTCAAAAGATAATGAAGTTTGTAATGCTGCAGATTATCCAAAAGAAAGTGACCAGCAATTTACCCTGGCCAATCTTACGGCTCAAAAGATATTGACCAAGTTTCCGGATAAACGTTTTCAGGTGTACGCTTATTCAACACATGCGGATGTTCCTTCAGCTTCAGTAATTATTAATAAGAATATAGATGTACAATTAATTCCAACGGTATATCAGATGGAAAGCAGCACAAATGGTTTAAGAAACCGCTGGTATAACCGTTTTTCAAATGTGTCAGAATACCTGTACCTCAACCTTTCTAACTGGAGTGGAGAAACACCATCATTTAGCTGGGCCGATTTAAAAGCAACGTTGCAGGTGGCAAAAGATAAAAAAAGCCAGGGAATGATATGGGAAGCTTCGCCGGCTAAATTTGGCAGCCTGCCTTATTTACTGGCAGCAAATAATAATTTAAAAAGCAACATATCGGTAGATAGTACGCTTTATGAATTTTGTAATAATATGTTTGCAGGTGCTGCTAATACAGTGTACAAATTGTTACAGCAATGGGGCGATGAGAAAACATTGCCTTCTAAATATAAAATGCAATTGTCTTTGCAATTAATGAACACAGCTGTACAACAAACACAAAATGCATCCGGCATTGTAAAACAAAGAATGAGAGAATTAAAAGCCTACCTGCATTATATGGTATTATATTTTGACTTAGCAGCTGATGATACACAAAAAACAACAAAAGCCGACAGGGATGCAGCCATTTGTATTTACTTAGCCAAAGTAAATAAAATGCAATTGGTAAACAGTTATTATTTAATACTCAATACTGTAAGTAAATACCCGGTTACAGATAATTTTTATACACAGTACAATGTTACCAATGGCACCGCTTATCAAAATGGAAATCTTCCATTAATAACTGCCGATGAAATTGACAATAATTTTATCGAGGATGTAAGTAAATACAGTAGCCAGATAGAGGATTTTAAATTTGAAGAGGCAACAAAAATAAAAGACCAGTTTAAAGCAGCTAATGTAGCACCCCTGGCTAAAATAAATGCAAAAATTACTTATACCAATGGCATTAATTATTATAACAAAACCACATTTTATTTAATAGCCCCTGCTACCGGTAGTTTTAATGTACAATACACCCCACGTTTTGATATGCCGGACAAAGGGTATATTAATTTTGTTGTGGAATCAGCAGACAAAGCATTGCAAATTGTAAAAGATTTTAGTTTAGATAAAAACAGCACCGCAGGAACATTTACAGTTAATTTACCTGTAGCTGGCCGATATATTTTAACTGTGGTTTCAAAGTATAAATCTGCAGTAGATATTTCCATTACAACAAACGGCAACTATTTTTATAAAAATGGCGCTTTCCTGGGTAATAAAACAGAAAACTACAGGGCTGATCTGACAAGCCTTCCTGGGTATTTTTATATTCCTACGGGGTTAAATAAAATTTATGTGGCCATAACTAATTTTTCAAATGGTAAATACGCATCTATAGCGGCAATAAGTAAAACCTTTGATATAAAAGATAATAATGGCAACCTGGTAAAGTTGCATGCTGTAACCCCTACAGATTCTTCTTTATTTTATATGGAGGTACCGGAAAATGCTGCCGGAACTTTTTGGCAGGCTACAAAGATGGAACAATATAACCTGCAGTTTGTAAACATTAGTAATGTACTTTGGTTTGCAGAACGTAAAATAACCAAAACAGTACCAGTGGTTAGTGAACCAGCCGTTCCCCAGGCAACAGCACCAGTATTATTTCCTAATCCGTCAACCGGTATTTTTAACTGTATGCAAAATGGCAGTAGCACAGCCGCCGCCGAAATTGTAGTTTATAACACCCAGGGTGTAAAAGTGGGAAACTTTAAAAATACAAAGCAATTTAACATTAGTAATGCCGCAGCCGGTTTATACGTCTATCAAATGACTATGAATGGAACAGTGTATAAAGGCAAGCTGGTAAAACTATAAGATTTAGAAGTATACTGTCTCATTAAATAAACTGACAACACGGTAAAACAGCCCAACCGGATTTCTTTAGATTTCCCCCAAAACGCTTATTACAACTAAATTTTATTACTTTTGCCCGCCAAAGTCAGGCCCCGTGCCTGACTAATAGTTTTAAGTGTTTTATGAGTCAAAAGGATAAAATAAACCTGCAGCAGTTACCTAAGCACATTGCCATTATTATGGATGGTAACGGACGCTGGGCAAAAGAAAAAGGCGAAGACCGTCTTTTTGGTCATTTAAACGGAGTAGAAAGTGTACGGGATATAGTTGAAGGTGCTGCCGAACTGGGGATTGAATATCTTACTTTATATGCATTTAGTACCGAAAACTGGGACCGGCCTGCTTATGAAGTTACCGGCCTGATGGAATTGCTGGTTGACACCATCCGCAAAGAAGTACCCACGCTTAATAAGAATAAGATTAAACTTCATGTAATTGGCGATATGGATATGCTGCCCGAATTAGCGAGAAAAGAACTGGATGAAGCCATACAGGAAACCAGTACTAATACAGGATTAAACCTGGTAATGGCATTAAGTTACAGCAGCCGTTGGGAGATAAACCATGCAGTAAAAAACATAGCAATAGCTATTAAACAAAATAAACTGCAGCCCGAAGATATTACAACAGATACATTATCAAAATACCTGTGTACCAGCCAGTTTCCCGATCCGGAATTGATGATAAGAACAAGTGGCGAATACCGGATAAGTAACTTTTTATTATACCAGCTTGCTTATGCGGAATTATATTTTACAAATACGCTTTGGCCCGATTTCCGGCAGGAGAATCTATATGCAGCTATTATAGATTATCAGAGCCGGGAACGCAGATTTGGAAAAACCAGCGAACAACTAAAAGGTTGAAAGTTAAAAGTTGAAGAACAGAGCCACTAAACCCCTCAACTCTAAACTCCTAAACCTACCAAGATTAACAAATAGTTTTCATTAATGGGCTTAATTTGCCGCTCATAAAATACCAATTGATGCACCTGATTTACAAAAGGATTTTTTTTACTGTTTCAATCTTATTCAGCAGCCAGTTTCTGGCAGCACAGGTTACTCCGCCGGTATCTGTTGATCCGGCCTTACAGGAAATATTCAGTTCAAAAATTCCAAAGGAATATACCATTGCAGGCATTACTGTTGGCGGTACCCAGGCATTCGATCAAAACCTCATCATTTCTATTTCAGGCCTTGCGGTGGGAGATAAAGTAACTATACCCGGAACAGATGTTTTTGGTAAAGCAATTATCAAATTATGGAAGCAAAACCTTATTTCGGCTATTGAAATTTCGTTTACAAAATTAGACGGCAGGGATTTGTATGTTCATTTTGAAATTACAGAAAGACCACGGTTGGGAGAATTTAAGTTTGAAGGTGTAAAGAAAGGCGAAAGGGATGATTTGGAAACCAAAGTACAGTTAGTAAAAGAAAGAGTGGTAAATGAAAATATGAAACTGAGTGCCATGGAGGCCATTCGTAAATTTTATTTTGATAAGGGGTACAGGAATGTAGATATTCAGTTGAAAGAAGAAACAATGACTGGGTTAAACAATGCCGTTTCTTTAATCTTCTTCATTAATAAGGGCAATAAAGTAAAAGTAAACTCTTTAAACTTTAGCGGTAACGAAACTTTGGCAGCACAAAAGCTTAAGAAGCAAATGAAGGGAACTAAAGAAATGACGAGGATTACTTTGTATCCCATCACTGTTAAAAGCCCTTATAACGATACCATAAAAAAAATAACATTTAAGGAATATATACATGATGTAGGCTTTTTGTCAATTTCTAAAACAAAGGAATATATAGATCCTTATTTCCGGTTTAAATTATTCAGTTCTGCAAAATTCAGCGAAAAAAAATACGGAGAAGATAAAGAACACTTACTGGATTATTATAATTCGCAAGGATACAGGGATGCAGTTATTGTAGGAGATACTGCTATTTACGATGCAAAAAGTAATCTTAACCTGTTTGTAAAAGTAAATGAAGGCCGCAGATATTATTTCGGGGATATTGTATGGCGGGGCAATACCAAGTACAGCGATTCAATATTAAATGTATTGTTAGGTATTAAAAAAGGCGATACCTATAATTTAGAATTACTGAATAAAAGATTAGGCAAACAACTTTCTGCCGAAGGCGGGGATGTACAAAGTTTATACATGGATGACGGTTATCTTTTTTACAGGATAGATCCGGTGGAAACTGCTGTGTACAATGATACTATCGATTTTGAAATAAGGATGACAGAAGGCCCACAGGCTACTTATGGCAACATTACTATTTCCGGTAACGATAAAACAAAAGATTATGTAGTCCGCCGTGAATTAAGAACAATACCCGGCGAAAAATTCAGCCGTGCAGACATCATCCGTACACAAAGAGAATTAGGGCAGCTCGGTTTCATTAATGCTGAAAAAATTAACCCCAATGTAGTGCCGAATGCGGATAACGGAACAGTTGACATTAACTGGGAAATTGAAGAAAAATCAGCAGATCAGCTGGAGCTTTCTGCAGGCTTTGGTGGCGGCATTGGTTTAACTGGTACACTGGGCGTAACCTTTAATAATTTCTCCATAAAAAATATTGGAAAAAAAGCAACCTGGGATCCATTACCCTCCGGTGATGGACAAAAAGTAAGTGCAAGGATACAGTCAAACGGTAAAGCATTCCGTTCTTATAATTTTTCTTTTACCGAACCATGGTTAGGAGGCAAGAAGCGTAATTCATTTACCATTGGATATTCTAATACCAAATATGCCAACGCTTATGATTATACTACCGGCCAGTATTGTAAAAGTTGTGGCGATACTTCTTATGTAAAAACCAGCAGCTTTAGTGTATCGCTGGGTAAACAATTAAAATGGCCAGATGATTATTTCAATTTGATTTATGCACTTAATGTGCAGCAATACAAGCTGAAAAATTATGCTAATATATTTGCAGGCCTAAGCAATGGTACTTCTACCAATATCAGTTTAAAAATTGCATTGGTACGTAACTCGGCAGGTCCTAATCCCATTTTCCCTACCAGTGGTTCTAACTTTATGTTAAGTGGGCAGTTTACTTTACCTTACTCAGCTTTAGGTATTGCACAAAATTTATCAAACCCTTATGCGCTGCCCGAATTTCATAAATGGCGTTTTAATGGTGAGTGGTTTGTTCCAATTGGAAGAGCAAGAGGCGCAGAGAAAAACAAACAGTTTATTTTAAAAGCTGCAGCCAAATATGGTTTTATAGGCAGGTATAGTAATAACCTTGAAATTTCACCATTTGAACGCTTCCAGGTAGGTGACGCAGGATTAAGTAACAATTTTGCTTTACTGGGTTATGATATTATTGCCCATCGTGGTTACCCGGTATATAATACATCAAATCCAAAAATCAATCCTGATGGTGTATCTAATAACCAGTATTTTACCATCTTTAATAAATATACTATGGAATTGCGCTACCCTTTTAGTACCAGTGCCAGCAGTACAATTTATGGATTAGCATTTTTTGAAGCAGCAAACGGGTGGTATAATTTTAAAGAATATAACCCCTTTAAACTACGCCGTTCAGCAGGGGTAGGGATGCGTTTCTTTTTACCAATGTTTGGCTTATTGGGCTTTGATTATGGCGTTGGTTTTGACAGGTACAATCAAACCGGCGGATTAAAAGGTGCAGCTAAATTTACATTTATGCTGGGTCAGGAACCTGAATAAAATTGGTTAATTTGTAAAAAAATCAACAATGAAAAAACTTTTGCTTTCAGCTTTTTGCTTTTTGCTTTTTGCCTTTGCCGGCAACGCACAGCGTTATGCAGTTATCGATTCAAAATATATACTGGAAAAATTACCGGAATATAAAGACGCACAAAAAAAATTAGATCAGTTTAGCGAACAATGGCAGCAGGAAATTGACCAGAAACAAACCATTGTTGACAGGATGATTAAAGAATATGATGCTGAACAGGTTATGCTGAGCGATGAATTAAAAAAGAAAAGAGAAGACGAATTATATAATAAAGAAAAAGAATTACGTGACCTGCAGAAAAAACGTTTTGGGTTTGAAGGTGACCTGTTTAAAAAAAGACAGGAACTGATAAAACCCATACAGGACAGGGTTTATAATGCTGTTCAAAAACTGGCGGTAGATAAACAATATGATTTTATATTGGATAAAAGTGAAGGAATTACCGTTATCTTTGCCGACCCAAAACTTGACAAAAGTGAAGATGTGCTGAAAAACCTGGGTGTTAAATAAAACGTAAAACCAGGGCTGCTTGCAGCCAAAACCATAAAAATACAAACTAAATAAAAAGTAAACATTAAAAAAAGACAATGAAAAATTTAATCGTAGCAGGTGTAATGGCATTATCGTTTTTAGGAGCCTCTGCACAAACAAAAATTGGTTATATAAATACTGAGGAAGTAATGGCTGCAATGCCCGAAACTGAAAAAGCCAATAAAGAATTACAGGAATTACAGGAATCTTTAGCTAAACAAGGCGACGATTTAGAAAAAGAAGCTAACGAAAAAAGTGCCCAGTTTTTAAAAGACTCTTCCACTTTAACGCCAAGCATGAAAGAAATAAAGAGAGGAGAACTCATAGCATTAATTCAAAGAGTACAGAATTATAATCAGGAAGCACAGGAAAAAGCAAAGCAGGCTGCACAACAAAAATTTGTACCCATTCAGCAAAAAGCTTTGGAAGCAATTAAAGCTGTAGCTAAAAAGAATGGCTATGCTTATATACTGGATATTACTTCAGTACTTGTAGGCCCTGATGGAGATAATATTTTACCTTTGGTTAAAAAAGAATTGGGTATTAAAGATCCGGTTCAAACGCCACCAGCAACAAAAGCGCCGGTAAAATCAGGCAATTAATTTGTTGAATATATTTACAGAAGCCTCCCGATACCGGGAGGCTTTCTTATTTTTGATACATGAACAATGGACCTATTGGTGTATTCGACAGCGGATATGGCGGATTGACTGTTTTAAAAGAGATAGTTGACCAATTGCCCCAATACGATTATTTGTATTTAGGAGATAATGCCCGTGCTCCTTATGGTACCCGTAGCTTCGACACAGTGTACCAATACACTTTAGAATGTGTACAATGGTTTTTTAACCAGGGTTGTTCTTTAGTGGTGTTAGCCTGTAATACTGCATCCGCAAAAGCATTGCGTACCATACAGCAAAACGATCTTGCAAACACCCCTTTAGGGGATGGGGGCAAAAGAGTATTAGGTGTTATAAGGCCTACAACAGAAATTATCGGCTCTCTATCAAAAACAAAGCAAGTGGGTATTTTAGGCACCAATGGAACGGTGCAATCCAATTCGTACCCGATAGAGATTCACAAATTTTATCCTGAGATACAGGTTTACCAGCATGCCTGCCCAATGTGGGTACCATTGATTGAGAATAATGAATACAATTCTCCCGGTGCGGATTATTTTGTAAAAAAAGATATCGATGCTTTATTAACACAGTCAAAAGGAATAGATACTGTTTTACTGGCCTGTACCCATTATCCATTATTAATAGAGAAAATCAGGGAATTTGTGCCAGCTGATATAACCATCTTAACCCAGGGCAAAATTGTAGCCAGCAGCCTTGCAGCATACCTGGCCCGGCACCCGGAAATGGATGAAAAATGCAGTAAAAACGGACAACGCTCATTTTTTACCACAGATTCTGCCGAAGATTTTGATACACATGCAGCTGTTTTCTTTGGAAAGCCTGTAAAATCAGCACATTTAACCCTGTAAGAAGAAAAACTTTCAATTTACCCCGAAATAATCGGGACAGGCAACCCTCTACTATCAACATTTTACCTTACTTTTGCCGTCCTTTCACAATCAGCAGGGATGGTGCCCTGGTTGATGTTCTGGAAAAATTATTTTGTAAAAGGAAAAAATTAAAACAATGCCAGGTAAAAAAAGAACGTATCAGCCCCATAAGCGTCGCAGAAAATCGGTGCATGGTTTCCGTAAACGTATGGAAACTGCTAATGGACGTAAAGTATTAGCAAGCCGCAGAAAAAAAGGACGTCATAAACTGACGGTTTCCAGCGAACATGGAGATAAAAAATAAAACCCCTATCCCCTAAAGGGGGACTAAATACATTTAAGCCCTTTTATTAAAGGGCTTTTTTATTTTTGTACATTGAAACAAAAACAACGATATACATTAGGCAAAACAGAAAAGCTTAAAAGCAGGAAACTGATTGAACAATTGTTCAAAACAGGAAAATCGTTTTCCAATTTTCCGTTTAGGGTAGTATATAGTTTTACAACGAACGATGAAGCACAGCATGGTGTGCAGGCCGGGTTTTCGGTAAGTACTAAGTTTTTTAAAAAGGCCACCGACCGGAACCGTATTAAAAGACTGATGAGAGAAGGATACCGTTTGCAAAAAAACAGCTTTGCCGATACTGTAAAAACAAACCGTAAAACTGGAACAGTTTTTTTTATTTATACGGGAAATGAATTGCCCGAGTATGACCTGGTTTTTGAAAAAATGGGATCTGCAATAAAGCGCTTACAAAAAATATCTAATGAAACTATTGCTTCAAATACTTAGTTTTCCGTTTATAATTTTAATAAAATTATATCAATGGATCATTTCTCCCTGGCTGGGCAATAAATGCCGCTATACCCCAACCTGCTCTCATTACGGTATTGAAGCATTAAAAAAATACGGGCCGGTAAAAGGGCTATGGCTTACTGTTAAAAGAATTTCAAAATGTCATCCCTGGGGTGGGCATGGGTACGATCCTGTACCATAATTAAACCACCTGTTCTTTCTTTTTTCTTCTCTTTATAAAAAACCAGATTAGTCCGCCCAATGCAGCTACGCCTGCTAAAGAAAATAAACCCACTTTTATATAATGATTTTGCTTAGCTTTTTTTGCATCGGCAATTAATTGTTTATTAGCGATACTGTCTGTATTTCCTTCGCTTAAAATTTCATTGGCGTTTGATAGTGGTGTATTACTGTATTGTATAGAATCGTTTTTAACAGCAGAAAGTATAATTACAGCATCAGCAGCATAATAATTGCTGAATAAAATAGTATCAGTACTTTTTTTGGTGCTGTTATTTATACCCCAGAAAATAAAGCCGTCAGGAGCGCCACCACTCGGTGGTATTATAAGTGAAGTATCACCTTCAATTACACCCTGGTTATCGCCATAATTAAAATCATAGTAAAAAGTATAGTCCTTTAATTGTTTTACATTTTGAAAACTTACTTTACTCTCATGCATCTTTGCTTTACCCGGCGTGTCTGCTTTAGCAGCAAAACAATAAATGATACAGGTAAGTAACAGTAAAATATTTTTAGCCATACTCTATTTTTTGTTTTACAAGATAGGTTAAAAATAAAAACTGCAACCGGTAACGGTTGCAGCTATAAATTTAAAACTTTGAATAAAGCTGGTATTAAGCCGCATCAAAACGTGCCGCCACTTTGCTCCAGTTAACCACATTCCAAAAAGCAGCTAAATAATCTGCCCTGCGGTTTTGATATTTTAAGTAGTACGCATGTTCCCAAACATCAGCGCCTAAAATCGGGGTGCCTTTTACATCAGCAATCTCCATTAAAGGATTATCCTGGTTTGGAGTACTGCTTACTTCCAGTTTACCATCTTTAACAATCAGCCAAGCCCAGCCGCTTCCAAAACGGGTCAT
>JAYVJU010000058.1:0-3033 GCA_043769035.1 Ferruginibacter sp. | reverse complement strand
GGCCATTGCTGAAATTTTAGCCATTTGTGCGGCTAAAAATTGCAAAAAATTAGTGAAGAGCAAAAGCATGGTTACCGAAGAAATTCATTTGAATAAAGCACTGGAACAAAATGGTATTGAAAGTGTGGAAACAGATTTAGGAGAATACATTCAGCAACTGGATGGCGAGCCGCCTTACCATATTGTAACCCCGGCCATGCATAAAAATAAAGAAGATGTTGCCAAATTGTTTCATGAAAAATTAGGTACACCAATAAATTTTACGCCGGAGCAGTTAACACTTAAGGCCAGGGAAATTTTGAGGGAAAAATATGTAGAGGCAGAAGTGGGTATAACCGGTGCTAATTTTATCATCAGCGATATTGGAGGCATTGCCGTTACAGAAAACGAAGGCAATGCAAGATTAAGCTGTGCTTTTCCTAAAACACATATTGCAATTGTAGGTATAGAAAAAATGATCCCTTCAGTTACAGACCTGGGATTGTTCTGGCCGCTGTTATCTACTTTTGGTACCGGGCAAAAAGTTACAGTATATAATACTATTATTACCGGTCCACGCCAGCCCAATGAAACTGATGGCCCTGATGAAATGTATGTGATATTGTTAGACAATGGCCGTACCAATATTTTACAAAACCCAAAAACAAGAGAGAGTTTATATTGCATCCGTTGCGGCGCCTGTTTAAATGCATGCCCTGTTTACAAAAATATTGGCGGCCATGCTTATGGCGCTACTTACAGCGGTCCTATTGGAAGCGTAATTACTCCGCACCTGCAGGGCATGGAAGATTTTAAACACCTGAGCTATGCCAGTTCGCTCTGTGGTAACTGTACCGAAGTGTGTGCGGTAAAAATAAATCTGCATGAGTTACTGCTGGAAAACAGGAAAGAAAGTGTGGAAGAAGGACTGGTAAGCTTTAGTGAGAAAATGGCCTGGAAGGTTTGGAAAATTGCCAGCTTAAAAAGAGGATTGATGAATATGGGTAGCGGCAATTTAAAAAATAAAGTAGTGAATGGTTTGTTTAAAGGCTGGAAACAAAACCGCAGTGACCTGGATTTTAGCCCAAAGACCTTTAATGAAATGTGGAAGGAACGGCATAAGAAATAGGAATTAAGAATTAATAATTAGTTCCACTTGCTGGAACTTTTTTATTTTGTGCCTGCAAAATGGTTTTAATATATTCCCATACTACTTCACCCCGTTTACAGTACACCTGCAATTTTATTTTTAAAGAGTTGCTGGGTATTAATTTTTCAATCACCGTAGATTCGGAAGAATTTAATAATTACAAAGGCGCTAAGATCAATTACAGCAACTCAAAAATTTTGGATTCAGATTTCAACATTCAAAATCATTCTTTTTTATTTGAAAATACTATTAAAGAACAGGATGTATCATGTTTCCAGGTAAATAAGTACAAAGCTTTTTTTTCTACCCCAGACTCTGATTGGCCGTTTGATATTTTTGCTGCTGTCTTTTATCTTATTAGCCGCTACGAAGAATACCTGCCGCATACAAAAGATATATATGGCCGGTATAGTCATGAAAACTCTCTTGCTTTTAAAGAAGGATTTTTACAATTGCCTTTGGTAAATATATGGGTAAAGGATTTTGCCGCTGCGTTAAAGAAAAAATTTCCAGATCTGAATGTTGCGTTTCCGGCTTTTAACTTTGTACCTACTTACGATATTGATATTGCTTACGCCTATAAATACAAAGGTTTTGTGAGGAATATTGGCAGCTTTTTAAAATCGCCTTCTACAGAAAGAATAAAAGTTTTAGCCCGTTTACAAAAAGACCCTTTTGATACTTATGACTGGTTAAATCTATTACATCAAAAAAATAATTTACAACCGCTGTACTTTTTTTTAGTGGCAGAAAAAAACGGCCGGTACGATAAACATATTCTGCCGCATAAAAATGCTATGTGGCAGTTGGTTCGGCAACATGCTAAAAAATATACATTGGGTATTCACCCAAGTTGGCAAAGTGGAGATGTGCTTTCTTTATTAAAAAAAGAAAAGGCCTACCTGGAAGAAATGAGTGAAAAGACAATAGTACATTCGAGGCAGCATTATATCCGTTTTAATTTACCTGAAGGCTATAAAAAATTAATTAATACCGGTATTACAGAAGAATACAGTATGGGCTATGGCAGTATAAATGGTTTCAGGGCTTCGGTGGCTTCGGTTTTTTATTGGTACGATCTGTCAAAAGAAGAACAGACTGATTTACGGATTCATCCATTCTGTTTTATGGATGCTAATAGTTTTTATGAACAACATTATTCTGCCGCACAGGCTTACGACGAAATGCTGCATTACTACAAAGTTTGTAAAGATGTGAATGGTACTTTAACTACCATTTGGCACAATAACTTTTTAGGCGGCGCTAAGGAGTTTAACGGCTGGAAGGAGATATATGAAAAATTTATCGTAACGGTTGGCAGCTGATTATTTTGCATTTCGTTTCTTATCTTCTTTCACTTTATCCCAATATTTTTTTGCTACCATCAGCATACCAAAGCTTTCGCCTTCTTCTTTTTCTAAATGTTTATGATGCATTTTATGTGCCCAGCGTATAGTGCGTACATAAGTATTATTGCTACGGGTAAACCATTTAAAACGCTGGTGAATGATAACTTCATGTACAATAAAATACGCCAGTCCGTACAAGGCAATGCCAAAACCAATGGCTGCTACCCAATACAATTTATTTTGCAAGCCCAGCATAATGCACAGCCAGCTTGGTATGGCGAATATTAAAAAAAAGGCATCGTTCTTTTCAAATGTGTTGCCTGTTGGTTTATGATGATCTTCGTGGAGGTACCACAGAAACCCATGCATTACAAAGCGGTGGGTAAGCCAGGTTATACCTTCCATAATAAGGAAAGTGCCTAAAATAATTGCTATAAAAATAAACCAGTTCATTGCTAATTTAAAAATGTACGTAACAGTAAAAAAAACAATACCTGTATCATTAACAAATGTACTGCGAATTTGTTTTGCTTATTGAATTTGCAAAAATGAAAA
>JAYVJU010000057.1:0-9821 GCA_043769035.1 Ferruginibacter sp. | reverse complement strand
CTGTATTTGCGTGCCGAAACGATGAATTTATCCATTTGCCCCAAATCCGCCGGTTGGCGGAACTTTTAGATTAAAATAATTATTGCAATTTACTAAGACTTTATTGTTTTAAATATAAAAGCTATTTTAAACAGTAATAAGGTGAATAATTTCTCCCTTTTAGGAGACGGGGGCATTAATCCAAAATAGGATGCCGTTTAAATTCCCGGGTTCTGTCAAATATATATCTGAAAGTAGCCAGGTTACGGCTGCGGTAGGTATTGCCAATGCTTGCAGCTATATTCAGCATTTTAGGATTAAAATCTCCGATCCATTGCATTTCATATTTTTCGTAGCGTGGCGGCGTTTTCCGTTGAATAATTTTTGCAGACTCTGCAATAATATATGCATCTACCCCTTTTCCCTGCCACTCGGGTACTACTCCAAAAACAAGACCAGTAAATTTATTATTAGGTATAAATGCTTTTACCCATAAAAACTTAAGTTTTTGCAACAAGCCGAATTTGCCCTTTAAATATTTAAACCAATGATTAAGATCGGGGATATTTATAAAAATTGCCACCGGGTCATTATTATAATAGGCAAACCAAACAATGTTTTCGTCCATAACAGGTTTCATTTTTTTAAAGATGATCATCACCTGTTCTTTATTCATCTCTTTTAATCCACCATGGCCGGCCCAGGCTTTGTTATACACGGTTGCAAAGTCGGCTGCAAATTTTTCGAGGTTATTTTTTTTAATGGTAGATGAACTGAAACCGCCAAGCTGTTCAATTGCATTATGCCTGTCCCAGATTTTTTGTTCCAGCGGTTTTTGTGGCTCCATACCAAAACATACCTGGTTAAAAAATGTTTTAAACCCATAATTTTCAAACAGGGTTACATAGTACGGCGGGTTGTAATTCATCGAATACATCGGGGACTCAAAGCCTTCGGTAACCATGCCCCACCATTTATCTCTTTCTCCAAAATTTATAGGGCCGTCCATGGCTTCCATGCCATGTTGCTGTAACCATTCCTTTGCCTTATCCAGTAGCATATTGGCAGCATCCTGGTTGTTGATGCATTCAAAAAAACCAATACCGCCAACAGGAATATCATCTCCTTTGTTCCTGTATTTTTTGTTTGTAAATGCGGCTATGCGGCCAAGTAAATTACCTTTCTCATCTTTTAAAATCCATCTTACAGCTTCTCCAAAACGCCAGGCTTTATTTTTCTTTTTATCAAAAGTATCGTTGATGTCTTTATCTAATGGCTGTATCCAGTTGGGGTCGTTTTTATACAACAGTACAGCAACTTTTATAAATTGTTGCGCTGTGCCTGTATTGGTTACTGATGTAAGTTGCATTCCGGCAAAAATAGGCATTTCAGGTTTTCAAACTAACATCCTTAAAATAATGTAATTAAACCTATATAATATTTCACTGTCAGACTAAACCGGCTGTTTGAGCCTGGCCAAAACTTTTACAGTTCTCTAATTTATTGTACATTTAAATATGCTAAAATCAACCACATTACTTTCAGGAATTATTATCACAGTGAGCTTATTTACCAGCTGTAAAAAATCTGATACCGTGACGGCTCCGCCGCCCCCCAATCCCTGTGCAGGCGTAACTATTACTCCTGTGGCAGGCAAAACACATACCATTACGGGGCAATCTTTGGGTACTATTACAGTTACATCTCCAATAGGGTCCGGATATTTATACAGCATTGGTGGCAGCTACCAGCCATCAACTAATTTCTTTAACCTGGCAGCAGGCAACTATACCGTTACGGCAAAAAATGCAGACAGCTGCAAAGGCACAACTGCGGTAACTATTAACGGATGCGGTGCAAAATTTTATGCGGTACGGACAATTGTAAACGGCTACTGCGGCCCCTGCCATTTAAACGGATCTGTTAGTGGTACTAAAAATTTTGATGACGATAATAGTATTGTAAGCTCATGGGACAGGATAAAAGCAAGAACAGTTGATGGCCTCCCTACTTTTATGCCCGAAAACGGGCAACTGACGGCACTTGATAAACAAAAAATTGTTGACTGGGTAAATGCCGGGCATAGAATAACTGATTAAGAATAGCAACAGATGATATAACTAAAAAGCCGGCGAATGATTTGCCGGTTTTTTATTGTAAATATTTTTTTAAGATACAAATTATCTAACCTTAAGCATAGGCCGCACCTGTTGTGTGGCGCCATTTTGCAAACGGATATAATATACACCGTTGGGTAAATGTGAGCCATCGAATGGAATGGTCTGTCTGGTGGCAGCCGGGTAATCTTTTTCTAACAGGTCCATCAACAACCTTCCGGAATTATCAATGATCTGTATCAATGTATGTCCGCCATCTGTACTAAACTCAATATTTGTTGTACTGGTAAAAGGATTAGGATAATTATTGATTAAACTCTTACCCGAATTATTTGGTATAGTTGAACTGGCATTACAAACGCCTGCTTTTATCAATGGCAGATCCTGCAACTGACCATTTATGTTTGGGGGAAATAATCCCTGTACCGTTGCTTTATCTAAGCAAAACCATTTTTCCAATAAAGTGGCATAAACACTTCTGAAATCGTACTGCATGGGTACATTATCGTTAACGGTAGCAACGGGTTGTATGGTTGGGTTATCGCCCAGTACACCACCCTGTACAGGTTTACCAAAAACAAACATGGGTGCTGCAGCACCATGGTCAGTACCAACACTGCTGTTGCTTTTTATCCTGCGGCCAAATTCGCTAAAGGTCATTCCTACTACCCTGTCTTCTATTCCTAAAAAAATCAAATCATCCTGAAAAGCTTTAATAGCAGCACTTACTCTTCCTAATAAAGTAGCATGTGTACCAACAGTAGTATCGGTTGTAGTTGTTTGTAAGCTATGATTATCAAAACCGCCAAAGCTTACCATATACACTCTGGTTTTTAAACCGCCTTTAATTAACCGGGCAACAATTTTTAACTGGTCGGCAAGGCTGTTATTGGTGGGATAAGGATTTTGCGTTGTTACCTTTCCGGCGGCAGTTGTAATAATACTGGCGTATTGTTGCGTTTGCTTTGCAACTGTTCTTATAAAACTTAATTCTTTTCCTGCCTTTGTTGCAGGCACCGGATCGCTGGTACCATTTATTAACTGGTAAAAATTTGTAGCGCTGGTAATACTCATCGCCATATTTACACTTGGCCCCTGTGTTGTTAAAGAAGCCGTTGATCCAATTTGTATAGCTAATGGATCGGTCATACTTGAATTAGGATATCCATTTGGAAAATTTGGATATTCGTAATTAAGATACCGTCCGGCCCAACCTGTATAAACTTCCTGAGTACTGTTGCTTGCAGTCATCCAGATATCTGTAGCCCTGAAGTGAGAAAAATTTGGTTGCGGATAACCAACCGCCTGAATAACTTTTAATTTGGTATCGTTATACATCGTTTGCAAACCTGTCATGCTGGGATGCAACCCTGTTTTATCGTAGCCGTTCAACCGCAAAATGCTTGCTTCTGGTATTGCGATGTTTGTACGGGCCGCATTGTAAAGGCTGTAAGTACTTATAGGAATTACCATGTTTAAACCATCGTTACCGCCAGACAGCTGAATAATAACCAATACATGATCCGTATCGGTTCCGGTACCAAGCAATGCCTGTACCAATGGCGAATCGGCATTTAATGCTTTTACAGAATAGCCGCTTATTAAAGCAGGTATTGTGGCTGCCATTGATTTTCCTAAAAATTCTCTACGTTTCATATTGAAATTTTTATAACAGAAAAAGTATTTTCGTGAAAGGTGAATTGTCAGTGGTGAGTAAAGTCACTGATTGTCATACGCCAATTCACGGCTCACCACTCACGTATTAACACAATTGGTATTCACTTAAATTCATTAAATACCTGAACAGGTCTTTTAAACGTGTATTTACAATATTAAAATTTGCCGTTGTTGGGCTTGCTATATAAGCCATCCAGGCATTTGTCCAGTAATAATCATATTGCTGGTTACTTAACAGCATCTGCGTTTTCATTTGCTGTTTTACCTGCGGCGATAAATTTAACCGGTACATATATTTCAGTGCATCGTCTATTAAATCATTAGGATTGCCCGGATTTGATAATGTTTTTGCAAATGCTACAAAATCAAACTGCATCCTGATTGAGTTTCTTGCATAGCCGTTATTGGTCATTAAATCTGTGTACTGATTTCGTTTAGGTAATGAGTCGGTTGTTATCCATATTTCGTGAAAAGATGGCTCCTGGTAATAAGCAGGCATACCTGCTACGTTTGCAGGGTCATGAAGGTTAAGCCCCATATTAACCATAAAATTATAAAGGGTATTCCAATGGCCATAACTGGTATCCCAGTCTGTTTGAGCGGGCATTGTTACGTTAAACTCCCTCATAGCACCAATTACAATATCAGCCGGCGTTTTAATTACGCAACCCTGATTTAATACATCATAAAAATGTTCGCTTTTAAATAAGGCCGACAGTACGGGCTTAATATTATAATTATTGCTGCGGAAAATATCTGCCAGTGGTGTAATTACATTGGCCTCTGTTGCTGCATCAATTTCGTAATAAACAAACCAGCGGTAAAATTTTCTTACTATAAATTTTGCCACTTCGCTTTGGGCAAAAATCATATTGAGCAAATCATTTAATTCCAGTTGGCCTGCTGTGGCTCCTGTTCGTCCTGCAATGATTGTATTACTAAAAAAAGAAGAAAATGTTTTTGATGCAGTTGAATGACGTGCAGGATCAAAAAAAGTAGTGTAAGTGGTGCCATTTACCCGCCAACCTGTAAGCACTTTAGCGGCTTCCTTTACATCGCTTTCGGTGTATTGAGAATCTTTGCCTTTACCCAGTGTAAACAATTCTAACAATTCCCTGCCATAATTTTCATCGGGTGCAGCAGCAACATTAAGGTATCCATTCAGATAACGCAGCATCGCATAATCTTTTGTTATAGCATCTACCATTTGTTTAAAATTGCCTAATCCATTTTGCCTTATTAATGCATGCTGCATATACACCCAGTTGGCATTACCTACATCGCTGGCTTCATTGCCAAAATGATCTATCCAGAAAAAGTTCATTTTTTCCCTGATACTCCTGTCCTGGTTTATCAGTACCCCTGTCCACCATTTTTTATACGATGCCCTGCGCTGGCTTTGTACTGTACCATCGCTATTGATATCATTTATCCAGGTAGTGCCTTGTAAAATATTAGCATCAGGGGTTGTTCCAAGGGTTGTGGTAGTTACATATTCTTTTAGCGGCGGGGCAGGATTAGCTGCAACAGGGTTAATCAGTTCATCAACAGCCTGGCTCATGGTAAGAGAAGCAAAATAATCTACATCTGCTTTTTTAGCACCAAACATGGTTCGCTTTAAAAGATGAATTACTTCAGTAGCCGTCCATTGCCCGGTATATGGATTTATACCACTAAATGTGCGGTATTGCAATGCCTCCGCAGGGGATACTACCGGTTTTGTTTTTTTGATTTTTGTGGCGGTAAGAAAATCTCTTCTGTCCATAGCAGTATATTATTGGATGAACGATATGAAAGGTTATGACTGTAGAAAAATACTAAAGTTTATTTCAGATTGTTTTTAACTGGATTTCTATTACACTTCTTTTGTTGCCTTACTAATAAAATGAATGCCCGTTTAATAACAGGCATTTATTAAACAGCTTAAAGTTAATATTATTGTGCGATATTTTCGATAATTCCTGCTATACCCTGGCCCCCGCCAACACAGGCACTTACAATACCGTATTTTTTGTTGAGGCGCTTCATATCGTTTACAAGCTGTATAGTTAATTTACAACCCGTGCAACCCAAAGGATGGCCAAGAGCAATAGCACCGCCATTTATATTTACAATTTCCGGATTTAACTCTAACTGGCGGATAACAGCCAGTGCCTGGGAGGCAAAAGCTTCATTTAATTCTATCAGGCCAATATCGCCCAAACTCATACCTGCCTGCTTTAATACTTTTGGTATTGCCTCTACCGGGCCAATACCCATAATACGTGGATGCACTCCTGCACTGGCACAATTTACCAATCGGGCAATGGGTTTTAAGCCCAATTCATTTACCATACGTTCACTCATAACTATTACAAAGGCTGCGCCATCGCTGGTTTGAGAGCTGTTGCCTGCAGTAACGCACCCGCCGGTTGCAAATGCAGGTTTTAATTTTGCCAACCCTTCTATTGATGTATCTGCTCTTACGCCTTCATCAGTATCTACCACAAAACTTCTTTTTTGTTTTTTATTTTTTGTATCAAGGTAAATTTCTTCAACGGTTATGGGCAAAATCCCCGACTTAAAATGACCTTCTTTTATGGCATTACCGGCTTTTAAGTGGCTGTTGTAACTAAATGAATCCTGGTCTTCCCGGCTTATATTAAATTCCTTTGCCACTGCTTCGGCAGTTAAGCCCATGCTTAAATAATAATCGGGTTCTTCATTTGCAATAGCATACGATGGAACTGTTTTCCAACCAGCTGTTGGTACCATACTCATACTTTCGGTACCACCGGCAATAATACATTCCGCCATGCCGGTACGTATTTTGGCTGTAGCCATGGCAATACTTTCGAGGCCACTTGCACAATACCGGTTAATGGTTATGCCCGGTGCATGAATACCAACTGCTTTTGCAGAGATCATTCTGCCAACCTGCAAACCTTGCTCCGCCTCGGGTACCGCATTACCCACAATCACATCATCTACCCTTTTTGCATCCAGCTGCGGCACACTTGCCAGTAACCCTTTAATTACATCAATGGCCAGGTCATCGGGCCGGGTAAACCTGAATCCGCCTTTTTTGCTTTTTGTAATTGCGGTGCGGTAACCAGCTACTATATATGCTTCCTGCATGATTTTAAATTTAGAATTTTAATTTGGTTGTTTATGCAACCTTTTACCAAAGGTATAATTTCTAACTGAAAACAAAAAACTGAAAACTGTAACTTATTTTTGCGCCCACATGTACAAACTACTCCGCTCTGTTTTATTCTTTTTCGATCCGGAAAAGATCCATTATTTTTCAATGAATAATCTTAAATGGCTGTGTAAAATTCCGTTTGTAAAAAAATGGATTACCAGCTCTTTTAAACCCATGGGCAATTTTCAATCTTCCATGTGTGGTATTGAATTTTCGAATAAAGTTGGCATGGGGGCAGGGTTTGATAAAAATGCCGCTTACTTAAATGAGCTGCAATGCCTTGGTTTTGGCTTTGTAGAAATAGGAACGGTAACGCCAAAACCCCAGGCTGGTAATGATAAACCCCGTTTATTCCGTTTACCAAAAGATAAGGCTCTTGTAAACCGGATGGGATTTAATAATGATGGCGCAGCAGTAATTGCAGAAAGATTAAAAGTCTGGCAGCAACGTCAGTTGTCAGTGGTGAATCGTGAGTTCGAACACTCACCACTCACATCTCACCACTCACGACTGATTATTGGTGGCAATATCGGTAAAAATAAAATTACTAAAAATGAAGACGCCTGGAAAGACTATGAAATTTGCTTTACTGCTTTACATGATTATGTAGATTATTTTGTAGTGAATGTAAGCAGCCCTAATACACCTGGTTTAAGAGCATTGCAGGAAAAAGATGCTTTAAGAAAGATTTTGGAGAATTTACAAATGCTGAATGCTGAAAAAGATAAACCCAAACCAATTCTTTTAAAAATAGCACCCGATCTGTCGAAAGCCGAAATTGATGATGTAATTGATCTGGCACTGGAAATAAAATTAGACGGCCTTGTGGCTACCAACACCACTATTTACAGAAAACTTCCTAATACCAGTCCAAAAGTTTTAGAGCGACTTGGCTCCGGTGGGTTAAGTGGTTTACCATTAAAAAACAAAAGCACCGAAATAATAAAATACATTGCACAAAAAACAAACGGGCAAATACCCATTATTGCAAGTGGCGGTATCTTTACCGGGGCAGATGCAAAAGAAAAAATAAATGCAGGTGCTTCGCTGGTGCAGGTATGGACGGGTTTTATTTATGAAGGACCTGCTATTGTAAAACGAATTTGTAACGAATTAAAACAACAGGCAATTGACAATATGCAATGAGCAATTGCCTATTGTGAAATTGCTCATTGCCAATTTTAAAAATCATGGAACATCTTTTTACTTCGGAAAGCATTATAAGTTTTATTGTGTTGGTGGTGCTTGAAATTGTGCTGGGCATTGACAATGTAATTTTTGTGAGCATTATAATGGGCAGGCTGCACAAAAAAGATGATGAGAAAAAAGCCCGCCGCCTGTGGATGTTTACCGGCATTATTGTACGCAGCTTATTATTAATGGGGCTTGGCTGGCTGCTGAAACAAAAAGGAAAGTATATTATACCCGACAGCTGGTTTGGCAAAGGGTTTGACCTGGCAAGTATTGTAATGCTTGTGGGTGGCTTGTTCCTTATTTACAAATCAGTAAAAGAAATACATGCCAAACTGGAAGGCGAAGACCCCAATGTAGCTGTAAAAAATAAAAAAGGTCTTTCGCTGACAGAGGCCATTGTACAAATAATGATTATTGATGCTGTTTTTTCATTTGACAGTGTAATAACCGCCGGAGGTACTGCCAAACATGTAGAAATAATGATAGCAGCTGTTGTAGTGGCCATGATTGTAATGTTTTTATTCAGCCCCAAAATTTCTGCCTTTGTACATAAACACCCCACCGTAAAAATGCTGGCGCTTTCTTTTTTGGTAATGATTGGATTGAGCTTGGTGATAGAAGGTTGGGATCATGAAAAGGCCGAAGCACTGCATTTGAAAAATTACATTTACTTTGGTATGGCTTTTTCGTTTGGTGTAGAAATGCTGAACATGACCATGTGGCGCCGCTTAAAGAAAAAAACTCATCTGGTTAAATTAAACGAACCGGTGCTGGAAGAAAAATCAGAAAATAATTCAGATATGGCAAAATAAAAAACCGGGCTGTTAAAAACAGGCCCGGCATGTTCAAGCATAAAGAAAAAGTTTACTGCTTTATAATTTTTCGATTAACTACTTCATCTCCCGTTTTGTATTGCAACAGGTAAATTCCTTTTGTATATTTACTCATATCTATAGTCATTGTTTGTGCTGTTACTGTTTGCTGCTGCAATAGTTTTCCTTCGGCACTATAAAGAAGCACAGTTCCTTTTTGTTGTAGTCCACTTATAGATAGTACATCGCTTACCGGGTTAGGATACACCGTTACAGCAGCACTTGTTTGCTTACTAAGTTTTATAATGTTGGAATAAGTAAATCTGTCATCTGCATCTATTGATTTTAAACGGTAGAAAGCCACAGTTCTGCTACTGAATGTATTGGCATCGGTTAAGGAATACAGAGAACCGCCTGCTGCTACAGTGCCAATGGTGGTAAAAATTTGCCCATCGTTACTGCGTTGTACTTCAAATTTACTGGTGCCAATTTCATTAGCCGTTTTCCATTGCAGCAGGGCATCGTTATTTTGTTTGCTGCCGGTAAAATAGAGAAGGTTTAATGGTAAGGGTATATTGGCAGATACAATTTTTAAATTGTCAAAAGAAGAATAATTTCCGTCAAGTAAATCCATGACAACGGTTATTAGCCCAGTAGTGGTATTGTTGTTATTTAATGCCGCACCTACCGGTGCCCAGTTGAATGTAAACGGATTGGTATTGGGGGCAATTCCGGTAACTGTTTTATCATCCAATAATGTACCCGGATTATTAAAATCAAATGTACCCGAAGGTGTATCATATAATTTAATATTCATTACAGGTGTTGCTAAAGCACCGCTAAAACCACACCCGTTGA
>JAYVJU010000056.1:0-8639 GCA_043769035.1 Ferruginibacter sp. | reverse complement strand
TATTCAGTGGTGGTTTTGCAAGGGTGTTTACAACAGAAGATGATCCTTTTGCCCAATCTGCCATGACCATATTGGATTATTTAAGGGGTAAAGTTGCCGGCATGCAGATATCAACCGATGGCGAAGGCAGTATTACCAGGCGGGGCAGTAATACCGATGTTTTTTTAAATGAAATGAAGGTAGACATTAACATGCTGCAGTCTACTCCAATGAGCGATGTTGCCATGATTAAAGTTTTCGACCCTCCATTTTTTGGCGCAAGTGGTGGTGGTGCCGGTGGTGCAGTTGCTGTGTACACAAAAAAAGGCGCCAGCCTTAATTCTAATGTAAAGGGGTTAAATGAAGTTACGCTTTACGGCTATTCGCCTATTAAAGAATTTTACATGCCCGATTACGAAAAAACAAACGATACTGATGTTAAAGACTACCGCAGTACTTTATACTGGAACCCTTTTTTATTATTCGATTCGAAAAAACGCAGGATAACCATACCATTTTTTAATAATGATAATTGTAAAAAAATACGGGTAATTATTGAGGGCATGAATGAATACGGCCAGCTAACACGTGAAGAAAAGATTTTTGAATAAAATTAAACCAGCTTATTATGTTAGAGATTATAGCACTTATTTTTCTTTGTAAAATGAACGGGGGCCTGGCATTAAAAAAAGGATTAAAACCGGGCAGCTGGAAATTGTATACCATTTTTGCTTGGCTAGCTGCAGAAATTACAGGCATGGTACTAGGAATAAGTTTTTTTGGTTTTAATAAATTTGATAAGAAAGATATCTATAGTTTAATGGCCATTGGCCTGGTAAGTGCATTCGGAGGTTATTTAATTGTGAGAGCAATTTTAGAAAAGAAACCTGATGTTATTGAAGAAGATATAAACAGGGTAGGTGTAGATGATTTGCAACCGCCAAGAGAATTAAGAAAATAATAAAAAGCCGAAGCTCATCGCTTCGGCTTTTTATGTGGATATATTATTCCGCTATACCTTCAAGCGAAAGAAAGAATGCAAACTCCCTTGCCCTGTCTTTTAAAGATTTAAATCTTCCGCTGGCACCTCCATGCCCTACTTCCATATCGGTATGTAGTAATAAAATATTTTTATCTGTTTTCATTTCTCTTAGTTTGGCTACCCATTTAGCCGGTTCAAAATATTGTACCTGGCTATCGTGCAGGCCGGTTGTTACCAGCATGTTGGGATAAGCTTTCTTTTCTACATTATCATATGGCGAGTACGATTTCATGTACAAATAGCTTTCTTTATTTGCCGGGTTACCCCACTCATCATATTCATTTGTGGTTAAGGGAATAGTTGGGTCACTCATGGTAGTAAGTACATCTACAAACGGTACACCGGCAATAACCCCATGCCACAGATCGGGCCGCATATTTACTATAGCACCCATTAATAAACCTCCTGCACTGCCGCCACTGGTGTACAGGTGTGCTGTGCTGGTATATTTATTGGCTATTAAAAATTCGGCACAATCAATAAAATCTGTAAAAGTGTTTTTCTTTTTCATCATCTTTCCATCTTCATACCAATAGCGGCCCATCTCCTGGCCACCACGTATATGTGCAATGGCAAATGCAAAACCACGGTTCAATAAACTTAATCGTCCGCTGCTGAAAGATGCATCCATGCTTGCACCATAACTTCCGTAGCCATATAAATGCAATGGTGCATTACCATCTTTATTAAATCCCTTTTTATACACTACAGATATAGGAATTTTTGTACCGTCTTTTGCTGTGGCATATACTCTTTCTGTTACATAGTCGCTTACAGTATATCCACCCACCACTTCCTGCTGCTTCATTAATTTTTTTGCTTTAGTACTCATGTTATAATCATACACTGATGAGGGTGTAGTTAATGAAGTATAATTAAACCGCACTACATCTGAATTATAATCGGGGGTATAAGCAAGATTTGCTGTGTACGCTGGTTCATCAAAAGCAAGGTATTGCGACGCATTGTTTTGTGTGTTGATAATATGCACCTGTGTTAACCCATTTTTACGTTCCGATACCGCTAAAAAGTTTTTAAACAAATCGATACCCTGGATTAAAATACTATCGTTGTGGGCAATCAATTCCTTCCAGTTGCTGCTATCGGTTTTGTTTTCGGCACAGGTCATTACTTTAAAATTCTTTGCATTATGGTTGGTACGGATGTAAAATTTATCGTTGGCATGGTCCACATCATAAAGTACCTCTTTCATCCTTGTTTGAAATACTTTAAAAACATCATCAGGCTTATTGGCATCAATAAACCTGTACTCGGAAGAGAGTGTGGCACTGGAGCCAATTAAAATAAACTTATCAGATTTTGTTTTAGCAACACCAATATAATTGCTTGGATCTTTTTCTTCATACACTGTTTTATCTGTTGCAGCATCTGTACCCAATACATGTTTTTTTATTTTTTCGGATAATAAGGTAACCGGGTTTTTAGCAGTGTAGAAAAATGTTTTATTATCGTTAGCCCAAACCGGCCCGCCTTCAGTATTAGTAACTACATCTTTATAAATTTCTCCGGTCTCTAAATTTTTTACATACAGTACATATTGTCTTCTTGAAACAGTATCTATGCCATAAGCCAACAGTTTATTATCCATGCTTACATCAAAACCGGTAGCACTAAAATAATTATGGCCTTCTGCCATTTTATTTACGTCCAGTAAAACTTCTTCTTTAGCGTCCAATGTGCCCTTTTTTCTGCAGTACACATAATAGTCTTTGCCTTCTTCCACCCTGCTGTAATAATAATACCCGTTTTTAAATACCGGTACGCTTTCGTCTTTCTCTTTTATCCGGGCCTTCATCTCCGTATATAATTTTTCCTGCAAAGTAGTTGTACCACTCATCATGGTATCGTAGTATTTGTTTTCGGCAGTTAAATAATCCACCACTTTTGTACTGTCGGGCCCTTTTTTAAAATAATCGTTCAGCCAATAATAATTGTCAATACGGGTGTCGCCATGTGCAATAAGTTGTTTCGGTTTTTTCTCACATCCCGGTGCTGCAATACTGTCCGGCCATTGATAGGCTGCTGTTTTCATACTGGTTTCGTTGTTACATGATGAAACAATAATAGCTGCTGTGGCTATTATTGCTAAGTTTTTAATTTGCATGATAGTTTATTTATAGTTTGATGGTTTAGTATGCCTGCCTGATCTGTTACATCAATTCCTTCTTGCTACAACAATTGTATTCTTAAATTGCTTTTTCTTTCCGCTCAAGTTAAACACTTCTGTATAAATAATATAAATACCGGCCGGTAGTTTTTGATTGTTTTCTCCCAACCCATCCCAGCGGTAATTGCCGGCAATACCACACAAGGCATTGCGTTGCAGGTAACGCACTACCCGGCCATTGGCATCAAAAACGGTAATATTGGCAACATACCCCGCCGATGGAAAATTATAAGTAACCGTTGCAAAATCATCTATGCCGTCATTATCCGGCGAAACTATTTCAGGGGTAACCCTTATATCTGCCTGTACCCCATCATTAATTTTATACTGCGAATTTTTGTAAGTAGGCGTACCATAACCAACGCTTGTTGCAGCACTATGCCAGTTATCCTGTTGTTGTGTGGGTGCATTATAATCTATTCTTTCCAAAGCCACACCTTCTCTGTTATCAATTAATTTAAAATGCCATTTTTCATCATACAGTAATTCATCGGTAATGTTACCTTGTGCGTTTAAAATAATCACATATCCTTTATCATCATTAAACGAGGGTATAGCAGCTACTGTTACAAATGCGTCCATATTTTTGGTAATAAAATCTCTTTTAATAATTAGCGGGTCTTCTGTTATCACCATAAAATCCTGCGGAAAAAGTAACAGGCTTTCGGCACTTAATTGTTTTATACTGCTGATAACACCTCCACTGCTACGGTTGGCAATATAAGTTTGTTTTAAGTCGATAATTTTATTACTGCGGTTATAAATTTCTACATAATCTGTTCCGTTTGATGGTGGGTTAAATAATATTTCGTTGATAACAATATTTAAACTATCTGCAATTTCACTTAAGCCAACTCTTGTTGTATTCTTATTGGCAATCACATTCCCTGCACAATCGGTTACTACTGTTGCTGTAATGGTATAAACTTTATTGCGAAGCAGCGGCGTATTCAGTTTCAGGTTTACTTTATCAAATGCCGGGGCTGTTACAACTGCAGATTGTGGTATGCCAATACCATCACTGATATTGTAATTAGCTACAGTACCTGCTTTCAAACTATCTAATGGCTCATCAAATACCAACACAATATTTACACTGTCTGTTGCAAATGCCCTTAGCAATTGCGGGGCTGTTGCATCCGGGTTGGCAGCATCTACTGAATTTTTCTTTCCCGGTGTTCCGCCTTTTATATCAACACTTGCTTTCCAGTTGGTAAATCCACTACAGGGGTTTTTAGTGTCAATCATTTCCAGCGTCCAGCCACCATCTTTTTTCAATTCGTTTTTATACCAGGCATCGGTATAACTTACAGTATGTATAATTTTATTCTGTGGGCTGCGTAAATAGATCACATCGCCTGTATTATCCAGGCCGGGGAAACTTGTTACCGCAATAGTTGGTCCGTAAGCACTCATTGCACCAACGGCGCTGGCAGTACAAACAATTACAAAACTATCGGGCAATAAAGTATAAGCAGGCATCGGGCCACTTTGGCCTGAAGCATCACCAATTCTCCAGCCCGATAAATTAAAAGCTGTTGATGAAGTGTTCCTTAATTCTATCCATTCGTTATTGGGTAATAGTACCTGTGGTGCAGGATCGGCCATTAACTCATCAATCACTATATCAAATCGATTAGCTGTTTGAGCTCCGGCAACGTTTACAAACAGAATAAAACAAAAAAATAGCAGTGAATAACGCATCATTATTAAAAAATATCAATATAAATATAAATAATTTGGCTGTAAAAACAGATTGCGTTTACTTTGCGTTGTAAATGCAAACAGTAAAACACATAAAACATTCTAAGAAATCTTTTTCAGCAGAGAAGGTATGATTGTTTTATTTTAAAATAAGTACAGGCCTTCCTAAAACGGGAAGGCTTTTTTTTGCCCCCATCCCCTAAAGGGGTGTTAGCGAAGATTAAAGTGGAATATGGGTAACAACAAATTATTTAATAACAATAAAAAATACAAAATGAAAGTTGCAGTAGTAGGCGCCACTGGTTTAGTAGGTACCAAAATGTTACAGGTATTAGCGGAAAGAAATTTTCCGGTTGATGAATTAATTCCGGTTGCATCGGAAAAGTCGATAGGCAAGGAAGTAGAATTTAAAGGAAAGAAATACAAAATTGTGGGCTTTGCAGATGCAATTGCAGCCAAACCAAATGTGGCAATTTTTTCTGCAGGTGGTGGAACGTCATTAGAACTGGCGCCTAAATTTGCAGAGGCGGGTATTACTGTAATTGACAACTCCAGCGCATGGCGTATGGACCCTACAAAAAAATTAGTGGTGCCTGAAGTAAATGCCAATGTGTTGACTGCAGCAGATAAAATTATTGCTAATCCCAACTGCTCTACTATTCAAATGGTAGTGGTATTAAAACCACTGCACGAAAAATATAAAATTAAAAGAGTGGTGGTAAGTACTTACCAAAGTGTTACCGGCACTGGTGTAAAAGCTGTTGATCAATTAATGAATGAAAGAAGTGGTATTACTGATGGGCCAATGGCTTATAAATATCCGATTGATTTAAATGCCATTCCTCAAATTGATGTGTTTTTAGACAATGGTTATACCAAAGAAGAAATGAAAATGACCAATGAGACAGTTAAAATTATTGGTGATGCAAATATTAAAGTTACTGCTACCACAGTTCGTATTCCGGTAATGGGCGGGCACAGCGAAAGCGTAAACATTGAATTTGAAAATGATTTTGATCTGGCTGAATTAAAAGAGTTATTGAGCAAAGCCCCGGGTGTAATTGTACAGGATGATATTGCTAACAATATTTATCCTATGCCATTAACAGCACATGAAAAAGATGAAACTTTTGTAGGCAGAATAAGAAGGGATGAAACCCAAGCCAATACTTTAAACTGCTGGATAGTGAGTGATAACCTGCGTAAAGGTGCTGCTACCAATGCGGTGCAGATTGCGGAGTATTTGATGGGAAAAGGATTATTGTAAAAAAAATAAAATTATTCAATCCCGGTGCCGCAAAAGCCCGGGATTTTTTTTGTTATAGCTAAATTATCCTGTAAATCTTTTACAGGATTTATCGTAAACCCTGCAAAAATTTTTAAGCCGAATTGTTGATTATACCCGCCGCAGGGTACTATTAAACAGTTTTACTGAACTACATTTACCAAAATACTAAAAGTAAATACCCATGAAAATAATTGTTGTTGTTTTTTCCCTGCTGATATGTTTAACCTCAACTGCACAACTAACCTATATTGGTGATGACGTTATACAACGTAATTATGATGGCTACTTAAGCAGTAAACAGACACCTGGCCTGGTAACCTTAAATGGTAAGTACTATTTTATAACACCTAATGGAAATTTTTACCAAACAGATGGTACAGAGACCGGCACAAAAGTAGAAAAGCAATTTTCGCCACAAACTGTTGCTTACTTAAAGGCCACCAACAAATATGTGTATTTTGCTTATGGCAGCGGTTATATTGGCGATTTAGCAAGGTATAGCCCCGCCACAGGGCTTAGTATTGTAACAAACCCAACAGACAACAACGCTTTTTTGTACTTAAACAGCCAAGTGGTACCAGGTAATAATTTTTTGGTAGATGAAGTATTTACCAATTATGATAACGACGCTTTTTTAATACGGAAATTTACTAAAGACAATTTTTACATTTACATTATTAACGATCATAACGATAATGCAAAAGCCCATTTAGTATTTACACAAAAGTTAAACAATAATTACGTTACTACACCCATAAGTGTTAATACAACTGTAGAAACTTTTAAAACCGATGTGTATTGTAATGGCAGGGAAAGGCCTACCGGAGTTTATCAAACCACTATTAATATTAATAAGCGTACGGCAAATGATGATACAAAATATGAGTTTAAAACAAATTTTTCTACTTTAAAAAATGGACTGTTTCCGTACGACAGGTTTTTAAGAACCAAAAACAATATTTACAGTTTATATAAAGTAATTGACAGTGCTGCTAACAAAAAATATCTGATTCTGTATAGCTTTAGCGAAAAAGGTATTACACCTACTAAAAGCGGAGTAACACTTACAGAAGAAGATGTAGACGCACAAGTAATGGATGGGGAAATATATTTTTCCTGCAAAGGCCGTCTGGTAAAATTTAATGAATCAAAAGCAGAGTATGAATTTATATTGTTTGAAAAAGATGGCGTAAGTGCCTGGCAGGATATTGCCCAAAACACCCGTTTTTTAAAAGCAGGCAACTATTATATGTACCGGCGCAACAATGCTTTATCAATTTACAACAGTAAATTAAAAACAACCAGTACAATAAGTGGTGCATTTTGGCATCCCAATACAAATTACTTTACGCAGCATAAAGTTGAAGCCTATGCAGGTAAAAATAGTTTTTACTTTACCAAGCGTATAAAAGATAAAGTAACTTTTGTAAGGTATAACCCGGTTGCAAATACCGAAACACCTATTGAATTTCCTGAATTTAAAAAAGAAAAATTTGAAGAAATAAAAGCCATCTTTCACACTGGTAACAGGTTTGTATTTTTAACCGGTTACAAAGGCAAAAAAGGCAAACCGGTTTACAAAATGTTTATGTACACCGAAGATGGTGCCGCACTTACAGCAGTAAAAGAACCTGTAATAACCGCAGCACCAAAAGTTGAAGCCAAGCCCACACCAGAAGCCAAACCGCTTGATATTAAAACCTTTGACAAAAAATTATTTACTGAACAACTAATAAAAATTATCAGTAACCAGGGCAACCAGTTTGAAGATATTAAAGGAGAGAGCATAGTTTCGGAATTTGGAAACAGGAGTAAAAGCACCGTTACATTAGAAGGCTTTGGCGAAGGCACAATAATAAACTACAAAAGTGTAAGCAAGCTGTTTAGATACGAAGCAGAAACAGTTATTATAAAAGGTAAAGCCAATGCCCTTGCTTTTTTAGATGTTTTAGATAAAGAAGTACAAAAATTAATTGCCAACAATGGAATACAACGTGTTGTGGATATAGATGCAAAAGTGCGGAAGCGGCTGAATTATATATTTACAGGGGCTGTAGGATACGATGCAACTGAAATTAAATTTTTGCAATTAGATGCTTATTGTGAAAGTGATTTTGAAAATCCGGATGATGCTGTTTTTACCATGACTATAAGGATAGATAAACCAGCCCGGTAAAATGAGAAAATTATTACGCTGTAAATACTGCGGTTAGTATTTTAAATAGATTGTTTTCACTATTCCAGGTTATTGTGTTTTATAAAAATTTTTAGGCTTATCATCGCTGGTTAAAACCCTAACAACGGCGACAAGTGGAATTGATTTTGGAGTAGATAAAAGCGAAGATTTAACCGAAATATTTTTATAACAAAAGAGCCATCAAAATTGATGGCTCTTTTAATTTTTATACTAATCTTTTATAAACAAAGAAAAGGAGTTT
>JAYVJU010000055.1:0-5951 GCA_043769035.1 Ferruginibacter sp. | reverse complement strand
CCAATTGGGAAGATAACGACGATAAATTATTATCACTTCTTGCTACTTTGATAGGCAATAAAAAATAAGAGTTTGTATTCATTACCCAAATATTCAATCAGAGCAATATTTTCCTTATTCCTTATCTTTACTCTTCAAATTTTAAATGTGAAAAAACTGTTTTTGATCGTTCTTTTTTCGGGAGTGGTATTTGCTGCTAAAAGCCAGACTCTGGCTCAAATAAAAAAAGTATTAGATACTACCAATAACCCCATTGGTTTCGTAAAATTTGTATTGAAGAAAAAATATTTTATCGATACCATTGCCGTGTTAAGTACCCGTTCTTTTTTGGGTAAAGCTGATAGCCTTGCCTACCATGGTAAAACCGGAAAAACTTACGGGCCTTTTAAAGGCGAAAATATTTTAGTTAAGATACTGGCTAAATTTCCCAATACTTTCTACCATGTAAATCATATTGTAATAGACACTGGTTTTTACCGCCCAAGTTTTGCCGAAGACCTGGCAGATACTATTATTGCAAAAATAAAATCGGGGCGCTCTACTTTTGCGTCACAGGCAAGTACTTATAGTGCCGATGTGCCTTCGGCTGTAAAAGGTGGCGACTTAGGCTGGTTTGTACGGGGTGTAATGTTACCACAGTTAGATGAAGCCATGGCAAAACATAAAAAAGGCGAACTGTTTAAAGTATGGACCCCCGCCGGCCTGCATGTTGTAAAAATTGCCGACAACCCCAAAAAAGATATTGGTTATGCTTTATTGTTGAGGGTGATTATGTAACTGTATTATTATTTATCCAGCAGTATTTTTATCGATTATAAAAAAGCACTTAAGCTATAAAATATTGTACCGCCAGTTCGTAACCTTTCAATCCCAATCCGCTTATAACACCTTTGGCTTTTGCAGATACATGAGAGTGTTTACGAAAATCTTCCCGTGCAAAAATATTGGAGATATGTACTTCTATAACGGGAGTGGTAACAGCAGCAATAGCATCGCCAATTGCAACCGAAGTATGGGTATAACCACCGGGGTTAAAAATAATACCATCGGCAGTAAAGCCAACACTTTGCAAATGATTGATCAACTCCCCTTCTACATTACTTTGATAATACGTGAATTCAACAGCAGGAAATTTTTGTTGTAATCCTTTAAAAAAAGATTCAAAATTTTCTTTGCCATACACTTCGGGCTCACGTGTACCAAGCAGGTTTAAGTTAGGCCCATTGATGATTGCGATTTTCATGCCCCAACCCCTAAAGGGGCTTTTAAAGTGTACAAAATAATTACAATATGCAAAGTAGGAAAGAGTTTTGATTATTGAACTCCAAAGTTCCTCCGCTAGCTAGCGGAGGCGGAGGGGGCATTTATCAGGTTTATAAAATCATCAAACAAATACCTGCTGTCGTGTGGGCCCGGTGTTGCTTCGGGGTGGTACTGCACCGAAAATGCCGGTTTATTTTTAATGCGGATGCCTTCTATGCTCTCATCGTTTAAATTAACATGCGTTATCTCCACATTGTCATTTGCCCTTACAGCTTTAGGGTCAACACCAAAACCGTGGTTCTGTGTACTTATCTCACTTTTGCCTGTAATAATGTTTTTTACCGGGTGGTTTAAGCCGCGGTGGCCGTGGTGCATTTTAAATGTAGGAATATCATTAGCCAAAGCCAGTAACTGGTGGCCAAGGCAAATACCAAATAGAGGTTTATCGGCCGCTAAAATCTGTTTTACCGTTTTTATGGCATAATCCATTGGTGCCGGATCGCCTGGGCCATTGCTTATAAAATAACCATGAGGTTTAAATTTTTCCAGCTCTTCAAAGCTTGTCTTTGCAGGATGCACTTTTACATAAGCACCTCTTTCAACCAAACAGTTTAAAATATTTTTTTTGATGCCATAATCCAGTACGGCAATTCTTAAATCGCTTTTTTCATCTCCCAAAAAGTAGGGCTCCTTTGTACTTACATACGAAGCCAGTTCCAGCCCATCCATTGATGGTACTTTTTTCAATTCAGCTTTCAGTTGTTCCACATCCAGTGTTGCTGAAGATATTATGCAGTTCATGGCACCCTGTGTACGTACATGTGCCACCAAAGCTCTTGTATCAATACCATCAATAGCAACCACACCCTGTACTTCAAAATACTCCTGTAACGAGGCATCAGCCATAAAACGGCTGTACTTATCTTCCAGGTTGCGGCCAATAACTGCTTTTACCTTAACACTATCGCTTTCTACATCTGCAGCTTTAACACCATAGTTGCCAATATGCACACTGTTCATAATCAACACCTGTCCATAATAACTTGGGTCGGTAAAAACCTCCTGGTAGCCCGTCATGCCGGTATTAAAGCATAGTTCACCGGTGGCAGTGCCAATTTTGCCAAAGGCTGTGCCGTAAAAAACATTTCCGTCTTCTAAAATTAAAACTGCGGGTTTGGGAGAAGTATTAGTCATGTATAGAAAAGTTTTGCAAAGAAAGTAATTCCATCGGGTAATTAACAAATAAAATTTTTCACATTTTAATATTTGTCTGAACGGGGATTTGGGTGGATTAGATGATTACAAGGATTTTAATTCAAATTATTCTACAATCCACAACATCCTTTCAATCCACCCAAATCATCGTTCAGACAATAAAAAAACTCCGATAATAAAATCGGAGTCTTTATATGAGCAGTTAATTTCAAAATTATGCTTCGGTTTTTTCTTCACCAGGTGTTTCAGTTGCAGCTTCTTCAGTTGTTGCAGCAGCTTTCTTTTTAGCACCACCGGCCCTACGTGTTTTTTTAGCAGGCTCAGCAGCAGCACCAATTCCTTTACCGTAAATTTCGTTAAAGTCAACCAGTTCAATCATTGCCAGTTCTGCATTATCACCCACCCTTGCACCAAGTTTAATAATACGGGTATATCCTCCCGGACGGGCCGCAACTTTAGGTGCAACTACAGTAAACAATTCTTTTACTGCAATTTTATCGTTTAAGTAGCTGAACACAATACGGTGATTGTGCATGATCGCTTCTTTACTTGATGTGTTTTTTGTTTTGGTAATGATAGGCTCGATGTAAGTACGCAATGCTTTAGCTTTAGCCAAAGTAGTGGTAATTCTTTTGTTGGTAATTAACTGGCAGCCTAAGTTCATCAACAGCGCTTTTCTGTGAGAAGCCGTTCTGCTGAGGTTGTTGTTTTTGTTTCCGTGACGCATGACATTTTTGTTTTAAGATTCCCTCACACCGTGTCAGGATTTGTGAGGTACTAGTGAAAAATATGCAAGTTGGTAAATGTGCCAATTTTGCAAAAAAAGAACTATTATTAAATTACCATTTTACAAATTTGCATATTGCTCATTTGCCTATTGGTTTTATTCGTCGTCTAATTTCAATTTGCTTAAATCCATTCCAAAGCTTAAGCCTCTTTCATGTAACACCTGCTCAATTTCACTTAAAGATTTTTGGCCGAAGTTTCTGAATTTCATCAGGTCTTCCTGTTCGTATTGTACCAGTTCGCTTAAAGAATTGATCTTAGCTGCTTTCAAACAATTAAAGGCACGTACAGAAAGATCAAGATCTTCTAACGGCGTTTTCAACATTTTACGCAATTGCAAAGTTTGTTCGTCAACCAGGTCTTCTTTCTTATCTTCTTTGGTATCAAAAGTGATGTTTTCATCAGTAATGATCATCAAATGCTGAATTAAGATACGGCTGGCTTGTTTAACTGCTTCTTCCGGATGAATAGTACCATCAGTGTGTACTTCCATGATTAATTTTTCGAAGTCAGTTCTTTGTTCAACACGGGTATTTTCTATAGTGTAACGTACATTCTTTATAGGAGTGTAAATAGCATCAACAGGAATATATCCAAAGTGAGAGCTTTTATCTTTATGATCCTCTGCAGGAACATATCCACGGCCTTTGCCGATAGAAATTTCGATATCCAGTTTAGCGCTGGTATCCATTGTACAAATAAGAAGTTCAGGATTCATCACTTCAAAAGAAGGAGAAGCTTCACCGATCATACCTGCAGTAAATTCTGTTTTATTTTTTATTGAAAGCGTGATTTTTTCAATATTGATATCATGCTCCACTTTCTTTTTAATACGAACCTGCTTAAGGTTAAGGATAAGTTCTGTAACGTCTTCTGTAACGCCCTTAATAGTTGCAAACTCGTGGTCGGCACCAACAATGTTAATACCAACAATGGCATACCCTTCCAGAGAGTTTAATAAAACCCTGCGTAAAGCATTACCAATAGTTACACCATAACCAGGCTCAAGCGGACGAAATTCGAAATTAGCTTCAAAATCTGTTGCTTTCTGAAGAACGATTTTATCAGGCTTAACAAAATTTAAAATTCCCATTTTATTTGGTGTTTAAATGTTTAAAAATTTTTGAACCCAACCGAAGTACCTTGATGAAACTTCAGTGGCGTCGCACACTTGTACTGTTGTAAATACATCAGCGTAAAAAGCCAATGATTATTTAGAGTACAATTCCACGATTAGTTGTTCCTTAATATTTTCAGGAACACTTTCTCTTTCCGGATAAGCAATAAAAGTACCTTTTACTTCTGCTTCACTCCAGTCTAACCAGCTAAACTTTGCGTTTTTACCACGCAGGTTGGCACTGATAGCTGTGTTGGCAGCACTCTTATCTTTTAAACCAATAACATCACCAGGTACGCAACTGTAAGAAGGTACATTCAACACTTCGCCATTTACGGTAACGTGTTTGTGAGATACCAACTGGCGTGCAGCCTGGCGGCTTGGTGCAATACCCATACGAAAAACGGTGTTATCCAGACGGGCCTCTAATAATTTAATCAGATTTTCGCCGGTAACCCCTTTTCTGCGGGCAGCTTCATCAAATGTTTTGCGGAATTGTTTTTCAAGTAAACCGTAAGTGTATTTTGCTTTTTGCTTTTCTCTTAACTGCAAAGCATATTCACCTAAAGTTTTGCGCTTACGTGTAGCGCCGTGCATACCCGGAGGGTTGCTGTTTTTAGTTAACCATTTACCATTACCGGTAATTGGCTCACCAAAAATTCTGGAAATTTTTGTTTTTGGGCCTGTGTAGCGTGCCATAATTTTTAGTCATTTAGGTTTTTTTTGTAACGGTGTTTTCATCGGTAAAAAACCTTAAAAAATTAATGAAACACCCTTTTGTAAAATGATAAATTCTGGCTTTATCAATAATATGTCAGATGTACAATGTTAAATGTACGGCCTGTATTAAATCCAACACCGTACATCTTACATAGTACATAAATTATACTCTTCTCTTTTTAGGAGGACGACAACCGTTGTGTGGCAATGGAGTAACATCTTTAATAGTTGCTACTTCAATACCATTTTGAGATAAAGAACGGATAGCACCTTCACGGCCGCTTCCTGGTCCTTTTACATAAACGTCCACTCTTTTTAAACCTGCATCAACAGCTGTTTTAGCTGCATCGGCACCAGCCATCTGAGCTGCATAAGGTGTATTTTTCTTACTACCCCTGAAGCCCATTTTACCTGCACTAGACCATGAAATAACCTGGCCCTGCTTATTGGTTAAACTGATGATAATGTTGTTGAAACTTGCTACAATGTGAGCATCTCCGTAACTATCTACTTTTACAACTCTTTTCTTTGCAGCTGCTTTTGCTCCCTGGGCTTTACCAGCCTGTGCTTTTGCCATAATTAATTTTTAACTTAGGTAATCTTAAAAATGTTCACGCTTTCGTCGTGACTGAACCAACCCTCCTGCCGACTGACTTTGCTATCTGGCGATGATTCAAAAAAAACTGTAGTCCTTTTATCGCTAAAAGCCTAATGCGAAAAGCTAAAAGCGTGATACTTTTAGCCTTAAGCCTTATACTTATTTAGTTACTTTCTTTTTACCGGCAACAGTTTTACGCTTACCTTTTCTTGTACGGCTGTTGGTACGGGTACGCTGGCCACGTAAAGGCAA
>JAYVJU010000054.1:0-3354 GCA_043769035.1 Ferruginibacter sp. | reverse complement strand
CCACAGAATTTTAATACTGTGGTGGGGCAGGCACATATAACCACTACTTTAAAAAATGCCATTAAAAATAATCAGCTGGCACATGCTTTTTTATTTTGTGGGCCACGGGGTGTGGGAAAAACCACCTGTGCAAGAATTTTAGCCAAAACCATCAATTGCGAAAATCAAACCAAAGATGGCGAAGCATGCAATACCTGCCATAGCTGTGTATCTTTTGATGCTGGTACTTCTTTAAATATTCATGAGCTGGATGCTGCCAGTAATAACTCGGTAGATGATATACGGAGTTTGGTGGAGCAGGTTCGTTTTGCACCACAGGCGGGTAAATACAAAGTATATATTGTAGATGAGGTACACATGCTGAGTACTGCAGCCTTCAATGCGTTTTTAAAAACACTGGAAGAGCCGCCACCCTATGCCATCTTTATTCTTGCCACAACAGAAAAGCATAAAATATTACCTACCATTTTAAGCCGCTGCCAGATATTTGATTTTAAAAGAATTACCAATAACGATACAGTTGAGCATCTTCAGGAAATTTGCGATAAAGAAGAGATAAAAGCCGATAAAGCAGCGTTACACATTATTGCGCAAAAAAGCGAAGGCTGCATGCGTGACTCCTTAAGTATTTTAGATAAGATTGTAAGTTTTACCAACGGAAAACTTAATTATGCCAATACTTTGGAGCACCTGAATATTTTAGATGAAGATTATTATTTTAAATTTTTAGATTTAATGCAGCAGCAAAACATGAGTGAAGCGATGTTGCTGTTTGATGAAATTAACCGTAAGGGTTTTGAGGGAGATACTATTATTGAAGGCTTTGCAGAGTTCATTCGTAATTTGCTGGTAAGTAAAGATGCCAAAGCTGCTATATTGCTCGAAGTGGCAGATGATTTTAAACAAAAGTATTTACAGGCGGCACAACAGATTTCCCTGGGTTGGTTAATAGGGGCGTTAAATCTTTTAGGCGAAGCCGAAATAAATTATAAGCAGGCACGTAACAAAAGGTTACTGGTTGAATTGACTATAATAAAATTAAGCTACCTGCAACAGGCCATTGAACTGGTAAATAATGATGGCTCGGTAAGTAAAAAAAAACTGGTTGAAACAGCAAAGCCGGTTGCATTTAGAACAATACCAATAATTGCAGTAAAAGAAACAACGCCGGTAGTAGCAAAATTAGTAATTGAAGAACCTGTAATAAAAAAAGCCGTAATTATTAACGATCAACCCGTCTTTTCTCAACCACAAGCGGAGCAAAATAAAATACCGGTAACTGCCGGGGCTGAAAACAACAAACCAAAAGCAGGGCTTGCATCTCTTAATAAAATCCGCCAAAAACTAACCGAACAAAATAAAACTGCCGGGCTGGATATAAAAGAAATAACAGAAGAGAGTTTGAAAGCTGCCTGGCAATTATTTATAGATAAATTGGTTGCAAGAAAGAATCCGGCGGCGGTTACCAATTTTAAAAATGCATCATTAAGTGTAATTGATAATAATACCATCGAAATAATAACCAAAGGCGAAATACATAAAGCTTTTATTGAAAATGAACGGGCAGACCTTATTCAACATCTGCAAAATTATTTTTGTAACCGGGTATTGGTGTATCGTATTGTGGTAATTGAAGATGCCACCGAAGTAGTGGAAACTGACGCACCTTTAACCCGTAAACAACAATATCAGAAAATAATTGAAGAGTAC
Organism: Ferruginibacter sp.; assembly: GCA_043769035.1. Classification (GTDB taxonomy): domain Bacteria; phylum Bacteroidota; class Bacteroidia; order Chitinophagales; family Chitinophagaceae; genus Ferruginibacter. Next base: position 1,644 of record JAYVJU010000054.1, on the reverse strand, counting down.
CCTTTGGTTAAAGAATTAAAAGAAAGGCTGAAATTAGAATTAGACTGATAATTCAGTACGGTCATTTCCTCTTTTTGCCTTAATTTCGAACCTCAATTAACAAAAATCTGAAATAATTATTATATGGCAGAAGTGATACGCATGCCGCTGTTGAGCGATACGATGACCGAAGGGAAAATTGTAACCTGGAATAAAAAAGTGGGCGACAAGGTAAAAAGCGATGATGTGCTTGCAGATGTGGAAACAGATAAGGCCACAATGGAAGTAGTGGGATATGCTGATGGCACCCTGTTATACATTGGTGTTCCGGCTGGCGAAGCTGCAAAAATCAATCAGATTATTGCTATTGTGGGTAAAGAAGGCGAAGATTTTAAATCTCTTTTAGATGTAGATGGCGGGGCAACAAAAACTGCTGCTGCAGCTGTGTCTGCTCCGGCTTCAACCAGCGCTGCATCTGCTAAAGTGGCTTTACCGGCAGGGGCAAAAGAAATTCGTATGCCTTTGTTAAGTGATACCATGACGGAGGGCAAAATAGTTTCGTGGAATAAAAAAGTAGGCGATTTGGTAAAGAGTGATGATGTACTTGCTGATGTAGAAACTGATAAAGCCACTATGGAAGTGGTAGGATATGAAGAAGGAACATTATTATACGTAGGCGTGGAAGCCGGAAAGGCCGCCAAAATAAATGAGATCATTGCAATAGTTGGTAAGCCCGGTACTGATGTAAGTGCTTATGTTACTGCTGAAAAATCCGGAGCAAACTCTGCACCGGCTGCTACAGCAAGTGCACCTGCTGCAATCGTTGCAGCTGCTCCTGCCGCAGTAACAGCAGAACCAGTTGCAGCAACTAATGGAAGAGTAAAAGCATCTCCATTAGCAAAAAAATTAGCAGCCGATAAAGGTATTGACATTAGTAAAGTAAGTGGCAGTGGTGATGGTGGAAGAGTAACCAAAAAAGATATAGACAGTTATGTTCCATCTGCAGCACCTGCTCCAGTTGCAACTACAGCTGCAAAAGCAACACCGCAAGCCGCAGCATTTGTTGCCAATGGCCAGGAAGGATTTACTGATGTGCCACTTACACAAATGCGTAAAGTGATTGCACGCCGCCTGGGCGAAAGCAAATTCAGTGCGCCGCATTTTTATTTAACCATGTCTATTAACATGGATAATGCTATGACAGCAAGAGTGGCCATGAATGAAGTAAGTCCTGTTAAGATTTCTTTTAACGACATGATAATAAAAGCAAGTGCAATGGCACTGCGTAAGCATCCTGATGTTAACAGCAGCTGGATGCCTGCCCCGTCAGCTGCGGGGGGAGATTTTATCCGCCAGAATCATCATGTACATATCGGCTCTGCATTAGCTTTACCAGAGGGATTAATCGTTCCGGTAATCCGTTTTGCCGATCAAAAAACATTATCGCAAATAGCTGCCGATGCAAAAGAACTGTATGGCAAAGCAAAAGATAAAAAATTGCAACCTGCAGAATTCAGTGGTAATACTTTCACCATTTCTAATTTAGGTATGATGGATATTGACGAATTTACTGCCATCATCAATCCGCCGGATAGTGCAATACTGGCAGTTGGGGCCATTAAAGAAGTGGTGGTTAAAAAAGGCGATGGCTTTGGTGTAACCAAT
>JAYVJU010000053.1:0-14531 GCA_043769035.1 Ferruginibacter sp. | reverse complement strand
AACCATTGGTAGAACGGTAAATGTTGGTGCCGCCAATAAAAATCGTATTAGCATCATCTGGTTTTACAGTAACAACTAAATCATATCCGCCTTGTGCGGTAAATGGATCGTTGCCGGCCAGGCAGCCTGTTTCATCTGGTAAATTTGCAGATAAGTCAGTCCATGTTGTTAATGACTGATCCCACCTGTAAAATTCTGCTTCAACAGCAGGTGCCCCACAAGCAGAGTTAACATTATTCCAATAAAGTGCATAGACAATATTGGTGCTTGATGGGGCAAAAGCAAGTACTACTCTGCCGTATGCGTTTTGCGCATTCCAGTTTGCATGATTGGGTACACCGCCTGTTCCTGCAATCCTTGTACCCCAACTACCCGAGGCTCCTGTTGCAGATGTCCACACGCCGTTGTTTGCGTCAGTACCAGTAAAAGCTGCATACACTCTGCCTGTAGGTGTAACAATAACATCGGAATATCCAGCGTTGGAAAATGTACCTAATACGACTGTCCATGTAGCGCCAGCATCAGTTGAGCGTTGAATACTATTACTTGCTGCTGCATATACATTTCCATTAGTAGGATCAATAGCTAAACGATGCACATAATCAAATGGGGAGTCAAAGGCCTCCAAAGCTGTAGCCGTAATGGTGCTTGCTAATTGAGTCCATGTAACACCATTGTCAGTAGATTTCCAGATACCAAAACCCCTGTATGAAGTGCCTAATGAGGTAGAATTACCACTTGTTTCACCACCACCAAAATACCAGGTGTCCTGAAATCCAGGGCGTGGGTCTTGTGCTACACTTACTATATTATGAACCTGCCCAGTAGCTACCACCCTTGTCCATGATGTGCCACCGTTAGTGGTACGATAAACCCCGGAACTTACACTACCAGCAATCATAATGTTATCATTTCTAACATCAATTCCAAGAGCTCTTGTTCTTCCACCCAAATTAGTAGGCCCTTTGGGTGTTACAGAAAGCACACCAAGTGGTCCTAATGTAGTGGATTCGTATGTTGGTGTAGCTTTTGCAGCATCAAGTGCTTTCTTCCATGCCATACGGGGAATTTTGCCAGTGGCTGGGTCTTTTAACATCTCAAATTCAAATAATTCTCTTTCCCCTACTGAAGACGCTTTATCTTTTATCTCTTTTTCTTTATCAAAACTTACTACAAATGGTTTTTTTTCTGGTATTCGGGTGGCAAAAGCAAAACTCTTAGCAGGCTTAGCTACAGAATTTTTTGTTTGTACTTTTTTTTGCAATTGCTGTGCATTACCAAAACTTACAGTAATGCAGGCAAGTAATGTAGCTAAAACAAAATATTTGTTTTTAAATAAAACATTTTGTACGTTAAAATTTGGCGAGGAAAAGGAGTTGATAAACATAAAACCATTTTTAGTTTTTATAAATTATATCAATGTTAATAAAAAATAAGCGAATAAATAAAAAAAATTCTACACATAATGTAGCATAATGCAAGAATCTTTTTAACTGTAAAATATTACTTGAATTATGCAGGTGGGGTAACAATAATCTCTTTTGGCGAAGAAGTTTTTAATATAATATTTTTTCCAGCGTAAGTTCCTCTTATAACAAGTGGTTTAGCTGGTATCCATGAGCCTTTAATTACTTTTTGAGGTTTTTTTACCAGCTGCAATGCAAATAAAAAGCATCCTTTTGCTGCGGAAATGGTTATTGCCCCGCCACCATTTACAAAACCGGGCTGTAATGGGCTTTGAAGCAATATTGGTGTTATTGAAAACAAATAATTGCCCTGTTGTGCTGTACTCCACTTAATTTTTTTTGTACAAGTTTCAATGTAAATAAAGATGCTGGTATCTTTTTCAATTACTGCTTCAGGTATTGAAATTGTTTTGCCTGAATCCAGTTGAATAATTTCATCAGTACCACCTTTTGGAGATAGATTTTTGGCTGTTATGCTGTAATAAGCGTAGGATTTTTTAATAAATGGTCTGGCCTGGCTACATAACAGCAAAGGGGATAAGGAAAGTGCTAATAAAAAATTGCGCATTTTTATTTTATTTTTCAGCCTTGTCATAATACTTGTAATGTAACTTCTTTGATGGTTACATTTTAAATTTACTGAAATATTATCATTATTTTTTAAACATTAGCTAAACAAAAAAGGTTCAGAAATTTCTGAACCTTTTTTGTTTAAATTAAATACTGATTATTTATACTGCCCCGCTAAACCAGCAGCCAGCTCAGTTACTTTTTTAATACCATCGTCGGATAAATTACCTTTTTTAAACTCAGCCAAAACCTCAGGATGTTTATTTTCCAGTTCCATTAAAAAATGTTCCTCAAATGCTTTTACATTTTTTACGGCAACAGTTTTCAATAACCCCTGCGTACCTAAATAAATAATTGCAACTTGTTTCTCAACCGACATTGGCGAATATTGCAACTGTTTTAATATCTCTACGTTTCTTGCACCCTTATCAATTACATTTTTAGTTGCTGCATCCAGGTCGCCACCAAATTTAGAGAACGCTTCCAGCTCACGGTACAATGCCTGATCTAATTTAAGTGTACCGGCAACTTTTTTCATTGATTTAATCTGTGCATTACCACCCACACGGCTTACAGATATACCTACGTTAATTGCAGGGCGGATACCGGCATTAAATAAGTTACCTTCCAAAAATATCTGTCCGTCGGTAATTGAAATTACGTTAGTAGGAATATAGGCAGAAACGTCACCAGCCTGTGTTTCAATAATTGGTAAAGCCGTTAAACTACCGCCACCTTTTACTAAGTGTTTAATGCTTGCAGGCAGGTCATTCATTTGTGCAGCAATATCATCTTTAGCTATAACTTTTGCAGCCCTTTCTAATAAACGGCTATGTAAATAGAATACATCACCAGGATAAGCCTCACGGCCTGGCGGACGGCGTAACAACAAAGACACCTCACGGTAAGCCACAGCCTGTTTAGAAAGATCATCATAAATAATCAAAGCTGGCCTTCCGGTATCACGGAAAAATTCGCCAATGGCAGCACCGGCAAATGGTGCGTAAAATTGTAATGGTGCAGGATCAGAGGCAGAAGCAGCAACAATAGTAGTATATGCCATTGCACCGTTTTCTTCCAAAGTTTTCATGATACCAGCAATGGTACTGGCTTTTTGTCCGATGGCAACATATATACAGTAAACAGGCTTGCCTGCTGCGTAAAATTCTTTTTGGTTGATAATGGTATCCACTGCAATGGCAGTTTTACCGGTTTGGCGGTCACCAATAATTAACTCACGCTGGCCACGGCCAATGGGAATCATTGCATCAATTGCTTTAATACCTGTTTGTAATGGTTCTTTTACCGGCTCACGGAAAATTACCCCCGGTGCTTTACGCTCCAGTGGCATTTCATACAATTCGCCTTTAATCGGGCCTTTACCATCAATTGGTTCACCCAAAGTATTAATAACACGTCCGCTCATACCTTCTCCCACTTTAATAGAAGCGATCTGGCCGGTACGTTTTACTTTATCCCCTTCTTTAATTTCGCTGCTGTCACCCATCAATACCACACCCACATTATCTTCTTCCAGGTTAAGGGCAATGGCTTTTACCCCATTATCAAATTCAACCAGCTCACCACTACGTACATTATTAAGGCCATATACACGGGCAATACCATCACCCACCTGCAATACGGTTCCTACTTCCTCCAGGCTTGCAGAAGCATTAAAGTTGCTTAACTGCTGGCGGAGGATCGCCGAAATTTCATCCGGTTTAATTTCTACCATAAAATATCAATTATTTAGTTTAAAAAGCTCTTTTTTTCAGGCTGCAAAGGTAGGGGTTGGGTTTTGGAATGTCAAAAAAAATGATACTTTAAACAGGCAATACAGCAAAATATTATAGCAAATCAGGGAATAAAAAAAGTCAGCGAAATTTATTTATAATCACATTATTTTGTTAAGTTTGCCCATTACTAAAACTAAAGAGATATGAAAAATTTTACTCGGCTGTTATTTACCGGGGTCATGTTCATGCTGTTCTGTAGTTACGGAATGGCACAGCAAAGTCCACAATTTACTAAGGTTGTGGGTAAGCTTGTAAGAACTACACCCAAACTTTCTGAAATTGATAAAACAACAATGTATGGCGAACCTCTTCAGATAACAAGAGATGAGCATGGTATCATTGGAGGTGTTGTAAAACACAATGGAGACAGAGATATGATGCGGAATAAATATCCAGGCAAGAACCAAAAAGATATGGCACTGCAGGGAAACATTATTCCTTCATCAACAACTGCCGCAGCAACTATTAATCAAAATTTCGATGGTATAACTGCATCAGGATTTGCGCCATCAGATAATAATATGGCAGTAGGTCCTAACCATGTAATTGAAATTATCAATCACAGCAGCGGGTCTCAATTTATTATCTGGAATAAGGCCGGAGTTGTGGTACAGGGGCCAACAATTTTAACTTCACTAACCGGTATTGCAGGTGCTGGCGATCCTGTAGTAATGTACGATCAGATTGCCGACAGGTGGATACTGACAGAGTTTGCCGGAGCCAGCATCAATACTTTGGTATGGGCGGTTTCAACAACAAGCGATCCTACCGGCACTTATAAAATTTATTCTTACACTTTTGCTTATAGTGCAGACTATCCTCACTATTCAGTTTGGCATAATGCCTATTATGGTATTACGCATGATTTTAACCCTGGCTATGTAGGAAGTTCAATTTATGCGTTTGACAGAGCTGCTATGTTAGCAGGTGCCGCAACTGCAACAGTAGTAAGCTTCAGGTTTGACCAAACTCCTGAAATACGTAACCGTAGTTTTACAAACCTTCCTGTGCATCAGGAAGGTCCGGCAGTTTCAAATCAAAGCGGTTTATTCTCATTTTTTGAAGATGATTCAGATACAGGAGATCCAAATGATGTGGATAGTATATTCACTTTTACATATACACCCAACTTTACCAATCCATCGTTATCAGTTATTGGCCCGATGGAAAGTATTGTATCAGCACCGTTTGTGTCAACTTTGTGTGGAGCTGCTGCCTGTATAACGCAACCGGCAGGAGGCCAGGCCATCAGGGGTATTGAAGGACAGTTAATGCATAAAGTAAGCTACCGTAATTTTGGTGCTTACGAATCTATGGTTGCTAATTTTACTACCAATGTAGGCAGCGGTCTTGGAGGTGTTCGCTGGTGGGAACTACGCAGAACAGGAGGCGCCGGAGCCTGGAGTATGTATCAGCAGGGTACTGTTTCGGGTACTGACAATAATAACAGATACATGGGATCTATTACTCAAAATGCAAATGGTGATATTGGTTTGATATATAATGTTAACGGTCCGGGAACCCCACCTGTATTCCCTTCGTTGAGGATTACCGGAAGAACAACCTGCGATCCTTTAGGACAGATGTCAATCCCTGAAACTTCGGTAATAGAAGGTACTGTTGTAAACGGTACTAACAGGATGGGAGATTATAATACCTTAAGTGTTGACCCTTCAAACGGAAGTTTTTGGGGTGTAGGACAATATTGCAGAACCGGTACATCACCCGCTACTTTTGGTAACTGGGCAACCCGTATGGTAAACTTTACAATTACCGGTGGTGGTGCTCAGATTACAAGTCAGCCAGCCAATTCAACAGTTTGTGTCGGTACTACTGCATCTTTTTCTGTTACAGCTAATGCCGGAGGTGCATTATCATACCAATGGCAGCTTAGTACCGATAATGGTGTAACCTGGGCTCCTATAGCAGGAGCCACAGCTGCTGTACATTCATTTACCGCAGTTGCCGGGGATAATGGTAAAAGATTTCGTTGTATAGTGTCTTCTGCAGGATGTCCTGTAGTGGCTACAAGTAATGGAGCTATCTTAACAATTACCACTTTATCTCAGGGTGGAACGATGACTTCATCAAGTACCAATGCTTGTGCCGGACCAAACTCAACAACGTTGACTTTAACAGGCAGCATCGGTAATATCATCCGCTGGGAATCATCAATAGATGGTGGAACAACCTGGGTAAACATTGCCAATACAACAACAACTTTAACAGTAACTAATCTCACCCAAACAACGCAGTACAGGGCATTGGTTCAAAGTAGTGGTTGTTTGGCAGCATATTCTACAGTTGCTACAGTAACCTTTATTGCAGCAGGTGTTGGTAATTTAGTTATAACCTCAGATGTGCCAACCACAATTTGTGCTGGTGATCCTGCATTATTAACTGCATTATCAGCCACACCGGGAACTGTTACGGTTAGTTCAGGGCCTATCAGCGTACCTATACCAGATGGTAATTTAGCAGGTGTAAGTACTCCGTTAACAATAGCAGGTGTGCCTGCAACAGCTGTAGGTACCAGTGCAAGTGTAACCTTTAATATTACCCATACCTGGGATGGTGATGTGGCTTTATTCTTAAAAGCTCCCAATAACCAGGTATTGAATCTTGTTAACCACAGAGGTGGTTCTGCCGATAATTTTGTTAATACCGTTATCAGTTCTACAGCTACCACTCCAATAGCATCAGGTGCAGCACCATTTACAGGAACCTTCCTTCCGGATGGCGACCTGAGTGCACCGGCACCAACAGGATTTGCAAACAGCGCAACAACATTTGCTCCATTATACGCCACCGCTGGCTTATTAAATGGTACATGGTTGTTTGGTGCAACAGATAATGTTGGAAGCGATGCAGGTACTATTACCAGCTGGGGTTTAACCCTTAATTATAATGCCCTTTCCAATAACCCGGGCTTAACTTATGTATGGTCTCCGGCTACAGGGCTTAATGCTACCAATACCAATCCGGTAGCAGCTTCTCCAGGTGCCACTACCACTTACGCAGTTGTAGCTACCAATGGCAGTGGTTGTACAGGTACAGCTTCTATTACACTTAATGTAAATCAGCGTCCGGCAGTAACAGCACAACCTGTTAATACATCAGTATGTGCCGGTTCTTCTGCTACATTTACAATAGCGGGTACAGGAACGAATATTACTTATCAATGGCAGGAGAGCACCAATGGTGGTGTTACCTGGACAAGTCTTAATAATGGCGCTCCTTACTCAGGTGTAAATACAGTTACATTAACCATTAATCCAACAACAGCAGTTATGAATAATAACCGTTACCGCTGTGTTGTATCGGGAATATGCAGCCCTGCTGCTAATTCTAATGGCGCTGTTTTAACTGTAAAAGCATTACCTGCTGTAACAGTTACCCCAACTTCTGGTTGTGGTGGTGTTGCAGGTACTAATGGCCTGGCATTAACTGCAAGTGGCGGCGATACTTATGTATGGTCTCCTGCGGCTGGTTTATTTACCAATACCGGTACAACATTACCATATACCGGTACTAATCTTGCTACAGTTTATGCTGCACCAACAGCCTTTACTATTTATACTGTAACTGGTACAAATACAGCATCAGGTTGCAGTAATACTGCATCGGCAGTTATTAATTACACTCCGCCGGCACCTAGTGTTACACCAAACCCTGTAGCAATGTGCCTGGGAGATGTAGCTGTTAAACTGAAGAGTTCTTCTTCAACAACTTCAACAGTTTCATTTGCATCTGGCTCAATAGCTATTCCTATAATAGATAATTCACCTGGTGGAACTTTACCGCATACTATTAATGTATCAACTATACCTGCAGGAGCAGTTATTACTGCAATTTCAGTTAACCTGAATCTTACACATACGTATGTAGGCGATATGTCAATTAATTTAAAAGCACCTAACGGAAAGATTTTAAATCTTGACAGGAATCTGACAGCTACAGGTAATGCAGGTGCAAACTTCACTAATACAGTTATCAGTTCAACAGGAACTACTGCTTTAAGTTCAGGATTACAGCCATTTACAGGAACATTCAGAGCTGATAGAATCAACGGTGTAGTTACACCAGGCTATAATTTTGGAGACCCAACCGGTTATATTGCTGATGCAACAGGTTTCCCGGATTTGTATTCTGTTCCAAATGGCGGATGGACAATAGCAATGGCAGATAACGGCTTAATAGATGTTGGATTCTTTAATTCATGGACGCTAACGATCACTTATGTACAAGGTGTGCCTGCACAACCAGCAGTATGGGATCCTCCGGCAGGATTATTTGATGTAAATGGTGTACCATATGTAGCAGGTACAGCAGTTGATAGTGTTTGGACAAGGCCAACACCAGCTGGAGTATATACTTACACTGCAAGGGTAAATAGTTTACCACCTGCACCGGCTGTTGCAACAATGACCAATACACCTACTACATTCTTCTTTACAAATACATTTAATGTAAGGAACAATAATAACTATGCTGTTACATTAACTAATATTTCCAGCATGTGTAATGTAACCGGCGCAACAAATGTGGCTGCTTATTACAAAACATCGGCTGTTAATGGTTTGCCGGGAGCTATTACGCCTGCCAATGGATGGAATCAGTTTGGCAGCGCTACAATAACATCAATAGGATTCCCGAATGTACAGCCATTCATGTCTGGGCTTAATCTGGTAATACCTGCTAACACTACCTATGGTATTTTAGTAAGTGCAGTATTGCCTAACGGCACCACCGGTAACCTTGTATTCAGTAATACAGGAACAAACCTTATTGCATCTGGTGGCGGCTGCGATATAATTACCGGGGCTAATATCGGCTACGCAGGTCCTGCGGTACCGGGAGCACCAACCTTTACACCGTACTATTTTATCGGAAGTATTGGAGTTGTTCCAAGTGTTACGCCATGTACATCACCGGCAAGAACAGTTGTGGTTACAGTTAATCAACCAATAAGTATCACAACTCAACCTGTTAATGCAGCAGTTTGTACCGACAAAGTAACCAGCTTTACAGTTGGAGCAGCCGGTACAACACCAGGCTACCAATGGCAGGTAAGTACCGATAATGGTAATACATTCGCTAATATTTCAAATGGTGGAGTATATGCTGGTGTAACCACATCAACATTAACCATTACAGCACCTCCTGTTTCAATGAGTGGTTATTTCTACCGTTGTTTGGTATCCGGCGCAGCACCTTGTGTAGCTGTACCATCAGCACAGCGTTTGTTAACCGTTAATCCATTACCAACTATAACCATTTCAGCTTCTCTTTACAGAAAACTGTTCCCTGGTTTAAAAACAACCTTGTCTTCAACTGTTAGCCCGGCGGCCTCTTCTTATACCTGGCTGAGAAACGGCAATGCAGTAGCGAACAGCAACGCAGGTTCATTAGTTGTTGATATTGACGGACTGGGCGATTACTCACTCAGGGTTACAGATGTAAATGGTTGTAGCAATACTTCTAACATTGTATCTATTACCGATTCAGTAAGTGGTAAAGTATTTATCTATCCTAACCCTAACAGCGGCCAGTTCCAGGTTAGATACTATAGTATAATAAACAATACCGGCTTGCCAAGAGGAATAAATGTGTATGATGCAAGAGGTAAGAGGGTGGTAACAAGAACCTACTCTATAACTGCTCCTTATGCAAGAATGGATATTGATTTAAGAAACCACGGAACCGGTGTTTACTGGATAGAAGTGGTGGATGTAAACGGTAACCGTTTGGCAATGGGAAGAGCAGAAGTACTGAGATAAAACAAACTCATCTCCAATAATTTTAAGTCCTCCGGTAACCCCGGGGGACTTTTTTATTCACCGGGTTTTGCAATTTTGGCAGTTATTTAAATGGGAATACTTTTTGACTTAAAGTTTAAGAACTTTAAAAATTACAACTATGACAATAGGTATTATTCTGATATCTGTTTTTTTTATGCTGTTAGGCATGATTGTTCAGTACAGGCTTAAAAGCAAATTTGCCGGGTATGCTAAAGTGCCAACCAGCAAAGGAATGAGCGGCAAAGAAGTGGCTGAAAAAATGCTTAAAGAAAACGGCATTTATGATGTACAGGTGGTTTCGGTAGATGGGTTTTTATCGGACCATTATAATCCCCTTAATAAAACAGTTAATTTAAGCCCCGATGTATATGAAGGCAGGAATGTATCTGCCGCAGCTGTGGCAGCACACGAATGTGGGCATGCGGTACAACATGCCACCGCATACTCTATGCTGATGTTACGAAGCAGGCTTGTGCCTGCTGTTAAAATAAGCAGCACTTTGTCGCAATGGGTAATAATTGCCGGCCTGGGTATGTTTGGTTTTGGTGGAGGAAACAGTACTATTTTATTAATTGGTATAATCTTATTTGCAGTAACTACTTTGTTTTCTGTAATAACATTACCGGTTGAATTTGATGCATCGGCAAGGGCATTAAAATGGCTGGATACTGCCAATATTACAACCACAACCGAACATGAAAAAGCAAAAGATGCGTTAAAGTGGGCTGCACTTACTTACGTGGTAGCAGCTTTAGCATCAATTGCTATGCTGGTGCAATACATTTTAATTTACCAGTCACGCAGCAGAGATTAAAAACTTATTTCATCATTGCCACATGTAACTATCAATTATATTTGTAAAACTAATTTTAAATAAAGTAATCACACGAATATGAACTTTGGAAAAGAATTTGAAAAATTTGCTGTAAAGCACAAGGGAATAAGCAGTAATGCGCTGGATGGATATATCAAACATAATGTAACCAATCTTACTCCTAATATTATTGAAGAGCGCCCAATGAATGTAGCTGTAATGGATGTGTACAGCAGGTTAATGATGGACAGGATCATTTTCCTGGGATATCCTATAAGCGATGAAGTAGCAAATATTGTTACAGCACAATTACTGTTTTTAGAAAGTACCGACCGGACACGTGATATACAGATGTACATCAACAGCCCTGGCGGCAGTGTATATGCCGGCTTAGGTATGTATGATACAATGCAGTTTATTACTCCTGATATTGCAACTATTTGTACAGGCATGGCTGCAAGTATGGGGCAGGTATTGTTATGTGCAGGAGCAAAAGGTAAACGTACGGCGCTAAAGCATAGCCGCATTATGATGCACCAACCCAGCGCAGGTGCAGGCGGTCAGGCAAGTGATATTGAAATAACGGTAAATGAAATAAAAAAGATAAAGAGAGAGTTGTATGAAATTACTGCATTTCATAGCGGCCAGTCGGTAGAAAAAGTTGCTGCAGACAGCAACCGGGATTACTGGATGACAAGTACCGAAGCAAAAGAATATGGATTGGTGGATGAAGTGCTGGTGATGAACCCACGTAAACAGAAAAAAGATAAATAATTAATAATCCAACAGGAAAAAATATAAACATGAATTTTTATAGTAACAACCGCATACGTTTTGACGAAGAGGAAAATCCAAAAGAACTGCCTGAGAACCCAATGGAAAAAATGATGAGTGGATGGCAGTTTGATAAAAAATTTATTGAACAGCGCAAGATATTTTTATGGGGTGTGGTAGATGATAAAAGCGCAAAAGATATTACCGCAAGGTTACTTTACCTGGAAGCATTAGATCCTGGAAAGGAAATAACTTTTTACATTAACAGCCCCGGCGGTATGGTGGTAAGCGGTATGGTAATTTATGATACCATGCAAATGATAAGCTCACCTGTAAGCACAGTTTGTATGGGTATGGCCGCCAGTATGGGAAGTATATTATTAAGTGGTGGTACAAAAGGGCGCCGTTTTATTTTTCCTCATGGCGAAGTAATGATACACCAACCCAGTGGTGGAGGGCAGGGAACCAGTGCCGACCTGGAAATTATGGCAGAGCAAATTAAAAAAACCAAAGAAATGGGTGCAAAACTACTGGCAGATAATTGCGGTCAAACCTTTGAAAAAATTATGAAAGACTTTGACCGTGACTACTGGATGGATGCTAAAGAATCTATTGCCTACGGGATAGTAGATGGCGTGGTTGATAAATTATAACTGATAAGAAAATAGTATAAAAGCAAACTGCGCCTTAACGGCGCAGTTTGCTTTTAATTAAAGTGAAATCAATCTGCTTTGCAAATATTTTATTTCTCCCGTGGAATAATAGTAATAGTTGGATTTTCATGTTCAGGACTGGGGTAAATAAGTTTCATTACTTCAGAATGTGGCAATAAGGGTAGTGTAGTTTTTTTGCTATTCTGTTCCCAACACTTAAAAATACTCATTTCTTCCTTAGTAAGTTTATTCCTTATTATTTCGTACTCAGCTCCCCCTAGCTTAATACCACTAGAATCATTCGCTACTTCACTTTTAACCATTAAACACTCAGGATATTTAGCCTCAATATTTTTTGCAAATAAGCCAAACTTAAAAATAGTTTTAGGCATTTTGCAATTAAAGTAAAAGGTACCTCTATAAACTTCTACTGGGTTTTTCCTTAGCCTGACGACTCTTTTAAATACGGTATTATTTATTGTAGTGTCCGTAATATTAGTAATTACATCAAGACTGGCAAACGGATAATTGTCATTCTTTGGGAAAAAGAAACCATAAAAAGGTGAATAATCAGAATCTTTCAGGGAATAATTACAAAACGGTGTTGCTGTATCTTTTAAGCTAAGATAATCCTGACAATGTTTGGTGCGTAAATCAAAATAAGTATACCTCCCAACCGGATAACTATATTTTTCTATTCGAGCTGTATCTCCGGCTGGCTCTTCCGTTGTATAATTCACTCTTTGCTCCCAAATTATACAACTATCTAAAAACCAAATTTTATTTTCACTTTTTTTTCTAAGTGGGTATTCCTTTATTGCGCTAACATCTACTGGATGAAGAGTAACGAAATTTAATATACCCTCACGTTGAAATTGCCCAAAACTATTTGCCCAAAACAATGTGCTAATTGTTAATAAGCCAGTAAATTTTATATATTTTTTTATCATTTTATAATTGGTTAATATAAATCAGTACTTGCATGCCAAAAACCGTCTTTAGGATATAGATGAGTTTCTGGAGGAGTAAGATTAGGATAATACATAAAAGCATTAACAGTACCTTTTGCAACAGTAGGGCCAATTAAATTCTGGACATGTGTTGTAGAAAATACAAAATAGGGCAGCATATATGGTAACCCGTCGTAAGCTGCATTATAATTATCACATAAAGCACCTACCCAAGCTATAGAGGTAAAGAAGTTATTAGCAGTATTTGTAAATACAACACCGGATATTCTGAACTTACCGGTAATTTTCCAGCGAGCCTGACTACCTGTTGTTATCTCTTTAACAACAAAAGAAACATCCCGAGTAACAGTGGAACCCAAATCTTCACCACCACCACCGCCACTACCTCCATCTTCTGGATCTATACTTTCATCCCCGCTACAAGTAGTGTATAAATATTCCCATGTTTGGCTACCATCCGAGTAAGTTGTTACCCAATACCAGGCAGTACAATTAGTCGGTGCGGTTAGCCCAGAGGAATTGTCATTTGTTGCTGGCTTTTTGCTTAAACTCCGTGTAGAAACCAATGTGTTGTTTTTATAATTTTCTTCATAAAGGTAATAATCATACATATTTATGAATCTTACATTACAATCTTCTGCAACTGGATTATTATCATCCATATTTGCTATCGCTCCTTTTTTTATATCTGTTTTAATATTACTGTTCAGAGGTTTGTTTTGTACAATGTATGAAGTTACAATTTTAAGTGTTGAATCCATTACACATACAAAATAGTTACTTACCTTATTGCCTTTATTATTAGAAAATTGATACAGTTCATTAATTGGTGTAATAATCAGGCTGTGAGCATTAGATTTTTCTACCCATGATTTATCAAGTAACAGGTTTTCGCTTAATTTTTCAATTTGTTTAATCCTTTTGGTAGAGTTGTTTGTTTTTTGTGAAGTTAGATAATTTTGAATACTGCTTTTCTGAGGCAAAGCAAAATACTCATCTTCAACTTGGCTTGTTTTCTTGCAACTTAAAAAAGCAAGGCTCAAAACCAGTACATAAAATGTTAATTGAAATTTTTTCATAAACATCGAAGCTTTGCGGAAAGCTAATAACCTTTATTTTTTTATGAGAAGCAAGATATTGAAATAATTTAATATGCAAAATTTATTTGTACATATTGCCAAATTAAATTTACTTCTATTGTAACAAATGCCTTCAAAGCATATATAGCTTTGAAATATGGTGCATATCGGTAAAAAGATAAAACAGCAACTAACAATAAAGAAAATTAGTGTCGCAGATTTTGCATTAAAAATTAATACCACAAGAAATAATGTTTACAATATTTTTGTCCGCCAATCAATAGATTCAGAATTGCTTTTTAAGATTTGTATTATTTTGAACCACGATTTTTTTCAATACTACAAACCCTTTGGCGATACAGTTTTAGGTGATGAAAACGACTATTTTAATATGCCTGACAGAGATTGGTTTTCTAAACAATTTAAAGCGCTTAATAAAAAAATAGACCAACTTCAGAAGTAAAATTTGCTAGTAATAACAAAAAATGCTGCTCTTTTTAAGGCAGCATTTTTTTATCTGTAAAAATCTGTGTCATCTGTGGTAAACCCCACTTAACTTTACACTATGCAGTTTAATGAGATTATAAACGCTAAACTCAGTACAGAA
>JAYVJU010000052.1:0-10819 GCA_043769035.1 Ferruginibacter sp. | reverse complement strand
AAAATTTAACTACATCAAGCGGAGTAAGGTTATCATCTGTTTTTCCGCCAATGGTGCCTCTTATACCGGATATACTTTTTATCAGTGCCATTCGCTTCTGTTTTAGGGAAAGGCAAAGATAAGAAAACTTTGCCCCTATCCCCTAAAGGGGAACAGCATATTAATATTTTTATTTTATTCTGTTATAAACAGTTGGGATTAGAATTTTTTCAATAAAAAAGATAATACTCCGAACGTAAAAAACAAAAAGCAGTAGACCCCAAAACATTAACTTTGCTCCATGCAGCAACCCTGGTTTAAAGATTGGTTTAATACGCCTTATTATCATCAACTCTATTTTAAAAGGGATGAAAAAGAAGCGGCTGCGTTTATTGATAAGCTGATTGACTACCTGAAACCCAGGCCCGGCTCCGGCATGTTGGATGTGGCCTGTGGTAAAGGAAGACATTCCATACAATTAGCCTCCAAGGGTTTTGATGTTACCGGAATTGATTTAAGCGAAGACAGTATTGCCGAAGCGCTGCAATACCAAACCGATACCCTGCATTTTTACCAGCATGATATGCGCCTGCCTTCGTGGATAAATTATTTTGATTATGCTTTTAATTTTTTTACCAGCTTTGGTTATTTTAAAACCCGGCGTGAGCATGATAACGCTATAAGAACAATTGCACAAGCCATAAAGCCTGGCGGCTTTTTTGTAATGGATTACCTGAATACGCATTTTGCCGAAGATCATATTATACATCAATCGGAAAAAGAAGTTGACGGCATTAATTTTATTATTACCAAATGGTTTGATGAAACGCATTTTTATAAAAAAATTATAGTGGAAGATGAGGCATTGCAGGAGCCGTTGATATTTACCGAACGGGTGGCTAAATTTTCGTTGGGTGATTTTACAGAAATGTTTGCCTACCAGGGATTACAGATACAGGAAGTTTTTGGCGATTATAATTTCGCCAATTATGATGTTAAAAAATCATCGAGGTTGATAATGATTGCGAAGAAGGTTTCGTGAGTCGTGAGTGGTGAGTGGTCAGTAGTGAGTGGCACCATTCGATACCAGGAATTTTTTCTTTTGGAAATTGATAAAAATATATAATGCAAATCCCAAGAGCAGGTAAAAAGTATTATACTTTATTTACTCACAACTGACCACTCACCACTCACGCCGCTTATTTCTTCCTGTTATTCACCAGCATCCATTTACCGGTTTCAAAAAAAGCAGAAGTGAGTTGCGAAAGCCTGCGTTTAACAGAATCGGATTGATATGGGGTAAGTAGAGGCAGGCCGTCTTTTACAGGTACCAATTCCTCGTGAGAGATATTTACATTTTTTACATAGTAATAATCATCTGTCACCATCCCGATATTACCTTCATCGTGGTGAATGATAAATGCACTATGAAAAATATTGGGCTGGTTAATAACATCTCTGCCCAAAGTACTATTAGTATAAGGCTGATGTATCATGCCTGCTAATGTGGGCAATACATCTATTTGCGAAACCGTGTAATTGTAAGTTGCAGGTTGCAGTAAAGCAGGCGCATAGTATAATAACGGCACATGCTCATCATTTAAGCGATGAGAGGCCCAAACTTTTGGATACACCGAACCGGATTCACCTTCCACACCATGATCGCCGACAAAAACAAAAATGGTATTGTTAAACCAGGTTTGTTGTTTTGCAGTTTCTATAAATTGTTTAAAACAAAAATCGGTATAACAAAAAGCTTCGTACTCTGCCTGCGATTCGAACCCGTTTTTTACAAGCGTTTCTTTGTCAAGTTTTTCGCAGGTAAATTCTTTTTCGTTGGGCGGCAGCATAAAGGGCCGGTGGTTATGTGCGGTTTGTATTACTGCAAAAAAAGGTTTGTTCTGCTGTTTTAATACATTATTGGCTTCGCCGAAAAGGTCCCTGTCGCTAATGCCCCAAACATTTATCTCCGGCGATTTATATTTTCCTTTTTCATAAATATCAATACCATCTACATTACTCATCAGCCCACGAAAATTATTGAACTGGCTGCGGCCACCAATAAAATAAAATTTACTGTAGCCGTCAAAATCATTGATGACGGTATGCTGGTTTACCGCTTCTGCATTTTGTGTAGAGAATTTTGCCATCTGCACATCCGGTATGCCGGTAATGGTGGCAAACAATCCACGTGCTGTGCCAAAAGTTGGTGTAAAGCAACGGTTAAAAAAAATGCCCTGCTTGCACAGCTCGTTAAAATAAGGGGTGCTGTTTAGTTTGTTACCACTCATGCTGCTTTTATACATGCTGAAACTTTCGCAAAGTACCAGCACCACATTGGGCTTACTTTCCAGGCTATGGCTGTTTGGCATTACCACTCTCTCGTAATTATTATTTACCGATGGCGTTAGTTGCAGGTAATCCGAAACAATATCATAATACTTTGCTGCCCCGCTGGTATTAAAATCGGGCTTGCGCTGTTTTAAAGAGGTAATAAAATTTTGAAAAGGATTTAATGCCAGGTAACTTTTAAAATTATCATTCAGCTTATAAGCATCCTGCCGGGTTAATGGTTTAAAGTTTGGAAAGCCAAATACAAACCAAAACATCAGCAGTAATGCAGCCAGGTACCAGCGGCGCTTGTATTCAAATTTATGCCAGTAGTTATTGGCATCAACTGTACCATGGGTGCGCCGGAATAATTTTGCAGCAAAAAAAACAGCAATGCCCAGGCCTATCAGTATCCATACAATGGGGTAAGATTCCCAAACCATGCGGAACATTTCGTAAGGATCATCTTTAAAATTTAATGCACTGGCTCCAATACGGGTATGGTTGTAACTGAAGTTACCAAAATCGGCACCATAAAAAAACATGATGATCAAAGTAATGATGGCTAAATAAATGGTCCATGCTTTTTTTGTTCTTGCAGAATGAAAAGGCGAGAATTTTTTAAAGATGGAAAGTACAATGATCGGTGAAAGTACAATGGCTATCCAGCGCAGGTCGTATTTAAGCCCCAGCCAGAAAGAAGGTGCCAGCTCAAATACGCTGATGTTTTTTGGTTTAAATAAAATAACGGTGGCAATACGGAACGCTGTAAACATACACAGGTAGATAATAAAGAGCTTTACTATCCATTGAATGGTTTTGGAAACTTTCCATTTTCGCATGCCTGTTAAATTTCTTAAGCTTTAAACGAGTACGAATATAATGATGAATGGGCAGAAATTGAGCTAATAGTGTTCAGTGGTTAATGGAAAATGATAAAGCAGTAACAGTAAATAAAACAACGGTAACTTTAACTGGCGTAGGTACTTCATTTTTTCTCTACCGTCTGCGTCTGCTGGCACAACTGTTTGGAAGAGTTTTATTTGTTCCGGCGGAACACCTGCCTGCCGGTAGGTAGGTTTTGTGGGTAGCTTAAATGCCAATAGCATTTTCGTTCCGTAGGAACGGTTTGTGCTTTTTTAGGTTCAACAATGTTCGTCAAACTGGCCATGCTAAATGGTGCTGTATAAATGAGCACAATACGTTCCTACGGAACGTGAAAACAACTTTATAAATTTTAACTACCCACAAAATGTTCCTGACGGAACAAAAAAAATAAAAATTTATAATTGCTTTGTTAATCCCGAAGGGATGTTATTATTATAGTAGTAATCACAAAGTTTGTTAACCCCGAAGGGGTGGTATCGGTGTTCTAATAACATTCCTTCGGGATTCTTACTACGTTACTATTTCCTTTTTCTATAATAATACCAGCCTTTCAGGCTTATATTATAGATTACTCATTTAGTTTTTAATCTTCCGAATAGTTGTTGTCGGGAGATAATGCGGGGCGAAAGTAATAGGAAAATGAGTTAAATTAGATGCTGTAGTGGGAGCACCCACGGCGGCATAAAGAAAGTTGATAAATTAGCAAATGAAAAAAAAGTCGAATGATATTGAAATAAACATTGAAATCATTCCCGTATATACATTCTTTGGGCGCAAGAATATTATAAAAATTTCTGACTTTGCATATGGTGAATGGCTTATTTATAAATCTAATAAGCCATTTTATTACATTAATATATTTCACTCTGATTTTAAAGAGTTAAAAACATTACTAGAATCAAAAAAACAAGTATTGATAATTTTATTAGGCAGGTTAATGTTACTAACAATGAATTGTTGTCATTAAAGCAAAATTATTACGGGATTAAGGTTTATAGTAGAAGTATTCATCAAAAAATAACGATTTCTAAATTTCCTGAATCATTTCTTAAAACGATTACCCACAATGTCTGAAAGAAATTGAGATATTAAAAGACAGGGATAAAAATTTAATTTATGACTCTTAAAATTTTAGTAAGCCTTATTTTCTTAGCGTTTGTAATACTCATTGTTCTAAATAGTCTTAAAATAATTGAGGCTGGGAAAAAAGCAAATTTGAGTGGGAGTGATTTTAAAAAGGTAGTTAAGAGAAGATCTGGATTAATATTACTTCTTATATTTTTATTGACCTTATCGATGTTTTTAATATTTTTTATTAACTACATAGTCTCTTCGCCTTTAGGGTAATAAATCTCTCCGCCGCCGCCTGCATTTGCGGTCAGCTGCGAAAAATAAAACTTATGAGTATTTTTTTAGAAGTAAGCTTAAAGCCTTTGATACATTTTTTTTAAGTAAAGGGTATCATCACGAAAAAATAGTTAGTGATAGAGGTTATTGGAAATTATCAGATGATTTCAGGATATTCAAAAAAGACAATTTGCTTGCCATAATTACACTTGACTATAGAGATAATCTAATAGATATTGATCCTTCGCTGGTCAAAATTATAGAACATAATACAGTTGAATTTTTTACCAAAAAAATTGGTTTATATACCTATCCAGATAAGAATAAAAACATTTCATTGTCAAGGTATGACCCAATTAATAAATCAAGCACAGAGAGTTTTTTTGGGAAAGGATACAATTCAATACCAGAAGCGAAATCTCTACACTAATTGAGAAGCAAATCGCTTTCCTGTCTGAAAATATTTCAGACATAGAGGATATTTTGTTGTCCAATGAAACTTGAGATAATTTTTTAACCGCCGTAGGTGTTCCGCTTCGTTCTCCGAAAAGTCTGTATTATTGCTTCTTATTATTCAGCAATAAATATTTAGCCGTTTCGTACCAGGCATCTGTTAAGCTGCTTAAATAATTTTTAACACTATCCGTATGTGGATTTTTTTCAACTGCATCATTTCCTGTCATCGAAACAAAATTCTGCGTACCGGTTTTCAGGTTTCTTAAAAAATAATAGTCGTTGTTTACCAGTCCGATGGTTTTTACATCATGATCGATAATGAATGCTAATTTATCCTGCCTTAAATAAGATTTGTATTGCAGGGCCGTATCAAATAAGTCTCTGCCAAAAGCATTATTGCGGTAGGGCATTTTTGCCAGCGCCGCAATGGAGGGTAAAATATCTACCTGGCTACACACATCATGTATTCTTTTTGGCTGTAATAGTTTTGGGGCGTAAAACAGTAAGGGCACATGCTCACAGGTAAGGCCCTGCTCTACATAACTTTTAGGAAAATAATCGAGGCTGCCGGAATAGCGGATGCCATGGTCGCCAACAAAAACAAAAATGGTATTGCCGAAATATTTTTCTTTTTTGGCTGCTTCCATAAATTGCTGAAAACAAAAATCGGTATAGCGGAAAGCATTCAGCTCCTCGTTACTTTCAAAACCAAAACGTTTTAACGAGTCGTCGGAGAAATGCAGCATTTTAAATGCGGCCTTATCTTCATCCGGTATGGTATAAGGCCTGTGGTTATCTGCTGTTTGAATGACTGCAAAAAATGGTTTGGTTTGTTCTTTCAGCACTTTATTGGTTTCTAAAAATAAATTTTTATCGCTGATGCCCCATACATCAATTTTTTTGGCTTTAAAATTATCTTCTTCATATAAATTCAATCCATTAATATTATTGGTTAACAAGCCGCGGATATTTGCCCAGGTAGCGCTGCCGCCTAAAAAATAAAAATTATTATAACCGAAATTATTAATGATGGTATGCTGGTTTACTGCATTGGGGTTACGGCTTGCTGTTCGTGGACTTTCCACATCGGGTATGCCGGTAATGGTTGCCCATACGCCACGTGCAGTGCCGTATGCAGGCGTAAAGCAACGGTCGAAGAACACACCATTATTACACATCTCATTAAAATAAGGTGTGGTGTTTAATGGATTATTATACATGCTGCTTTTGTAAGCACTAAAGCTTTCGCAAATGACCAACACTACATTGGGTTTATTGCCTGTTGTGTCCGGGCTGCTGTAATTTCTTTCGTAATTCAGTTGAGTGCTATCTAATTTTTTTACACCGAGATAAGCAGCCATCAACGGGTAAAATGCTGTAACTTTTTTACTGTCGTAAGTAGAGTTTCTAAAACTTAATGTGCTGAAAAAACTTTGAAAAGGATTGAGGGCCAGGTTGGCTTTAAAGTCATCACTTAAAGTAAAGGCATCGCTCCAGCGTAATGGGAACTGGCCAAGCTTGCCAAAAATGGATCCGCCTAATATTAAAAAACCAAGTATGTAAAAAACAATTCCTCTTCTTTTATAAAAGCTGTCTTTTTGTAAATAACTGTTGAGTAATCTTGTAAAAATAATTTTTGCTGCAATGGCAATTATAATTAAAACAACAGTAACTTTTATTAAGGGATAAGTTTGCCACATCATTTTATAAGAAATACCGGCATCCTGCAAATAATTTAATACCGTAGCATTTAAGCGTTGGTGCAAATAATCGAAATGATAAAAGTCGATAAAATAAAACAGCAGCAGCAATACAAATATTACTGGTAACAATACATTCCATATTTTTTTTGCGGCATTATTTTTAAATGGGTTTAAAAAAGGGAAGGCGGTTAGCAATAAAATAGCCAGGCCAATTATTGCTGCAATCCTGGCATCAAAACGCAGCCCCAGCATAAAAGCAGAGCCCGAAAAAGATTTACCTGGCGGATTGTAGGTAAAGAAAAAAATAAAGCGGCAGATCGTCATGGTAACAAGCAGTATTAAAACCACCGAAAATATCCAACGCAGTATTTTAGGAATTCTTTGCAGAAAAAGCATTTTTTTTATTTTATCAGGATGCTAAATTAGTTTAATTATTTTTGGGTGATTGTAATTTAACAACCAACTATTAATGGAGCAGGTATTTGCATACGACAAACAATTGTTCAGATCGATCAATTACGGGTGGCAGAACAGTTTTTTCGACTGGCTGATGCCGTGGCTGCGTAATTCAACTGTATGGATACCTTTGTATCTTTTTCTCGTACTTTTTACATTGGTCAATTATAAAAAAACAGGCTGGTGGTGGGTTGTTTTTGCGGCCTGTACCGTAATACTTACCGATTTTGTAAGCAGTAAAATTATAAAAGAAAACATTATACGCTTAAGGCCCTGCAATGACCCCGCTATAGCAGATTGGGTAAGGGTTTTGGTAGGTTACCGGCCGCAGAGCAGCAGCTTCACTTCATCTCATGCCACCAATCATTTTGGGATGGCTATGTTTTTATATTTAACCCTTAAACAACACTGGGGTAAATGGCCGCTATTGTTCTTTGTTTGGGCCTTTAGTATTTGCCTTGCCCAGGTATATGTTGGTGTACATTACCCTATTGATGTAACCTGTGGCGCATTAATTGGAATACTTATCGGATATTTGACCGGTAAACTCTTTAACAAAAACTACGGATTACAGTAATGATATGGCAGAAATTTTTATTTTACTACTACTTATAATTATTAACGGGCTGTTTGTAATGAGCGAAATTGCACTGGTAAGTGCCCGTAAAGCAAGGCTGGAAAGTATGGCCAATAAAGGCGATATTAAAGCAAAAGTGGCATTGGCGCTGGCCGAAAATCCCGAAAAATTTTTATCTACCGCACAGATATTTATTACCCTTATTGCCATTTTAACGGGTGTGTATTCCGGCGAAAAATTTGGTGGCTATCTGGAACCTTATGTTGCCAATATTGCATTTTTAGAACCTTATGCAGACACCATCTCAACGGTTATCATTGTTATTATTGTAACATTTTTGTCTATCATTTTTGGAGAACTGATACCAAAAAGGCTGGGTATGCTGCAGGCAGAAAAAATTGCAAGGCATGTTGCAGCGCCAATGAATTTTTTATCTATCGTAACTCATCCCATTGTTTGGGTGCTCTCTAAAATATCTTACCTGTTCTTTAAATTATTTAATGTAAAAACCAGTAACGATAATGCGGTAACTGAAGAAGAAATTAAGGCAATGATTACCGAAGGAAGTGAGCATGGCACTATTGAAGAAGAAGAAAAAGAAATTATTGAAAGGGTATTTCATTTAGGCGACCGGAATATTACCTCGCTGATGACACACCGTACCGATATTGCCTGGTTTGATGGAGATGAAACAGTGCAGCAGGCAAAAGATAAACTGGATACTGTTATTTATTCCAGTTATCCGGTTTGCGAAGAAACAGTAGATAATATAAAAGGTACCATTAATGTAAAAGACCTGTTGAAAGCAGCACCCGGTACTTTATTAAAAGACATTGCAAAGCCTGCCATGTTTGTTCCGGAAAATAATTCAGCCTACCAGTTGCTTGAAAAATTTAAGGCCACAAAAATTCACAGTTGTTTTATTGTAAATGAATATGGAACGCTGGAAGGGATGATTACCCTTAACGATATTTTAGAAGCTATTGTTGGTGATGTGCCGCAAACGGGGCAGGATGAATATGAAATTGTGGAAAGGGCAGACGGTACTTATTTAGTAGATGCCCAGATTCCGTTTTACGATTTTTTAACCCGGTTTGAAAAAACAGACTGGATGAATGAAGCAGAACATGATTTTGATACGCTGGCCGGATTTGTTTTACACGAATTGGAGCATATTCCTAAAACAGGCGAAATGTTTGATTGGCGTGGCTTTAATTTTGAAATTATAGATATGGATGGGCAACGTATTGATAAACTGCTGGTAAAAATTTCAGAAGAAATTAAGGAAGAGATGGAGGAACAATAATTAATTATGTGCCTGTTCTTCCATCCCGGATTACTTTTTTCTTACCCTTGTTTTTCTTTTCCCATTCCAGCATTTCAGGGGTTTTATCGGGCTTTTTTGTTTTATCAACCGCACTTATTACAGGTGTAGTTGGTCCGCCGGGTTTTTCTAAAAATCCCCGGTCGTATTTCTCGCTTTTTACCAGCCGCCCTGTAGAGGGTTCATAATACCGCCATTCGCCATGCTTTACACTGTATTGTTCGGCCTTTACAATTTTATAATCAACAATTTCATTACTGCCGGTTCCATAAACAGCAACTGTATCGTATGGGCTTTCAGGATCATATCCCCGCCAGTTTTCTTCCCTGTATAAATCGCCTAAGTAAGTATAGTATTGTTGCAAACCGTGTTTGCCCCCCAGTTTATAATTCTCTACACCAATTATATCGCCGGTTAAATTATACAGGCGCCAGATACCTTCTTTTTTATCATTCTTAAAAATACCTTCTTCTTCATAACCGGGTTCGCCACGTACTTCATCAATATGTATTACCCATTTGCCCTGTTTTAAATCACTTTTATCAACAGCATTAATGGTATCGCCTTGCTCAGTTAATTTAAAGCTTTTATATTGGGCATTACCATTTATAAAAAACAAAAAGAGTAATGCGGCAAGTACGGTCAATTGCTGTATTTTTAATCCTCTCATTTTAATTAATTTAATTTTTATTTATGTTTCCAGCTGCTGTAATTCTCATCATCTTCATTGGCGAACTTGTTCTGTTCTTTTTTCTTTTTGATAAAAAGAAAAAAGAATCACTCTTCAACAACATTAATTTAATCTGGCAGGCAAAGCTGCTTAATTGGAAGATTGCTGTTGTCAAATTTACAGTATTACTTCTTTTAATAAGTGTTAATTCTGCTACTGCACAAATTAAGCCAAGTACAGCCGCTGAAAGAATAAACGGTTTACAAAAAAGAAAATTGCTGGAAGATAACAGTGTTTTAAAAGATATTAAATTCCGCAATATCGGCCCAAGCACTATGAGTGGCCGTGTGGTGGACATGGATGTAAATCCTGCCGACCCAACAGAATTTTATGTGGCTTATTCAACAGGCGGACTGTGGTACACTACTAATAATGGCCAGAGTTTGATCCCTGTTTTCGACAAAGAAAATGTAATCGGTATTGGAGATATTGCTGTTAAATGGCCTGCCCCGGATCAGGCGGGGAAAGACAGGATTATTTGGGTGGGTACCGGCGAAGCCAACAGCAGCCGCTCTTCCTATGCAGGTATTGGGGTTTATAAAAGTAATGACAATGGTAAAACATGGCAGTACCTTGGTTTACCCGAAAGCCATCATATCGGTAAAATAGATTTACACCCCACTAATAATAATATTGCCTGGGTGGCGGTATTGGGCCATTTATATTCGGCCAACAAAGAGCGTGGTGTTTATAAAACAACAGATGGTGGCAAAACATGGAAACAGACTTTATATATTGATGATAACACTGGCGTGGTGGATATGGACATCAATCCGAAAAACCCTGATGAACTTTATGCTGCAGCATGGTACAAAACAAGGCGTGCCTGGAATTTTGAAGAAGGTGGAAAAACCTCGGGTATTTATAAAAGCATTGATGGCGGTAATACCTGGAAGCTGGCCACAACACAAAGCAGCGGTTTTCCCACTGGCGATGGTATAGGAAGAATTGGTGTGGCAGTTTATGCAGCCAACCCAAATATTATTTATGCAATAGTTGATAATCAAAATCACCGGCCCGATACTGCA